>JADGFH010000244.1 GCA_016743925.1 Labilibaculum sp. | reverse complement strand
GAATGAAATTTTCTGAATCGATACTAGTATACTTTTTTTCTAAATATTTTTCATCAATCGTTCCATCATCTCCAATTGATTTCACAATATGTGGGATATAATAATAACCTCGATTAGCAATCGCTGCAACCATATTGGCCATTTGCATTGGTGTAATCAGCAGTTCTCCTTGCCCAATAGCCAAAGAAATAACATTTAGAGCTCGCCAATTTTGTCTTTTGTATTTTTTCTGATAAGTCTTACTGGTCGGAACATCACCCGATTTTTCATACGGTAAATCAGCACCTAAAACACTCCCTAAACCAAATGAGGTTACATGCTTTCTCCAACTGGTAAAACCTTTCTGTACTGAACCAAACTTCGGACTCTCTAAGATGTATCTGAACACATTTGCATAATAGGCATTACAAGAGTGCATAATGGAATGACGAAGATCTAGTGGGGATTTGTGAGCATGACAGCCCATGGTGAAATTACCAACATGATAGCCGCTATGACATTCAAACTTAGTAGATGGACTAATCACTTTTTCTTGCAATCCAATTAAGGCATTTACCAATTTAAATATAGAACCAGGAGGATAACTTGCCTGCATTGTTCTATCAAATAATGGATTAATTGAATCATTAAGCCTTAGCATTTTAAAATTCTTATTCATTGCTCTTCCAACAAACATTCCTGGATCATATGACGGGCTTGATATTTTTGCTAAAATCTCTCCACTACCAGGTTCAATTGCAACAATTCCACCTATTTTATTTTGCATTAATTGTTCTCCATATTCCTGCAAATCAATATCCAAAGTAGTATGAATGTTTTTTCCCGACACAGGTTGTTTGTCATATTTACCTCCTTTATAAGATCCCTGAGGACGATTATAAACATCAACCCAATTAATTTTTACGCCTTTTTCTCCTCGAAGATCTTTTTCAAAAGTTCTCTCAATTCCACTTTTCCCAATGTAATCCCCTTGTCGAAAATACTTATCACCTTTAATTTCCTGATTATTCACTTCTCTAAGATAACCTAATGCATGAGCGGCATTTTTCATTGGATATTTCCGTAAGCTTCTTGTTTGTACGAAAAAACCTGGAAATTTATACAATTTCTCTTGTAGAACTGCGTATCGCTCAGAAGACAATTGCTTTAAAAAAATAGAAGCTTTTCGGTAGGAATAACGTTTGGCCTTGGCAATACCTTTTAGCAAATCTTTCTTTTCAATATCAAGTAATAAACAAAAATCTACTGTATCGAAAGTACTTAATTGGCGTGGAATTACCATTAAGTCGTAGGCTGCTTGATTGTATACTATTAATTTCCCATTTCGATCGTAAATTAAACCTCGAGCAGGATACTGAGTTACATGTCTTTGAGAATTATTTTCGGCTGATAGCTTGTAGCTGTCGTCTGTTATTTGAAGATTAAACAGACGAATAATAAAGATGAGAACAACTAGAATGAATATTCCCCCAATAATATATTTTCGATTTGAAAAATTATTCATTTTAGGATGCTATTAATCTATTTTTTGAACATTAAGAACTGAGAAGTCATCAATAAAGTTAAAGTAAAAAAGGCACTAAAAATGATTCTAACGATAGTTTCACTTAAATTTGAGAATGAAAAAACCTCAATAAAAAATAAAAAACTATGATGTGCTAAAACCAATACAATACAATATTTAAAGAACCAAGCAAATCCGTAGTGAAAAACACCTGGTCTTGTTCCTTGTTCATATCCATCTCTTACCGATAAATAGTTTAAGATATAAGGACGTAAATAAGCCATAAAAACACTTGCTGATGCATGCATTCCCAATGTGTTTGAAAAAACATCAACACTTAAGCCAATGAAAAAAGACAAAACTAATAAAACCCAATTTGGTGTCTCGAAGGGTAGCAAGAGAATAAAAAGAACATACACATAAGGATTAATGAAACCACTTATTTGAATATTGTTTAAAATTGCCACTTGAATAAAGACAAGTACCACAAACCGAAGCGTATTTTTTAAGATTTGATTCATTCTACCTCTCCTTTCTCCAATTCAACACGTTCTTTCTTCATCAAATCACCAATCACTTTAACGTATGATATGCCTTTAAAATCATTAGAAAGATCAATAACTACATCATGAAAATTACCACCAGATTCGGGTAAAACCTCTTGAACTGTTCCTAACAGAATCCCTTCAGGAAAGATTGAAGAATAACCACTTGTTACAATGGTATCACCTACCTGAATTTGCACGTGAAATGGAATTTCATACAATCGAGCTGTTTTATAGTTTTTACCATCCCAAGTAAGAGAACCAAAATAATTGTTTTTCTTAATTTTTGCTGATACTTTAATTCGACTGTTTAATAAAGAAATTGCAGTTGAAAAGTTTTTTGAAACACTATTAATAACTCCAACAACACCATTACCTGTAACTACGGCCATTTCTGGTTTAATACCATGTATTTTCCCTTTGTTAAGCGTAATGTAATTTAGCTGCCTATTTACGGAATTATTGATAATTTTAGCTGTACGATAGATGTACTGTTGCTGATACAATGAATCATTATAAAGATTTGAAGAATCGACTGAAGCCTTAAAGGATTCAGCCAAAATATTCTTCAGCCTTGTATTTTCTCTATTTAATTGTTCATTGGTTTTGGCCAAAGCTAAATAATCGGTTGTAGAAGAAACCCGATCATAAATGGATCCAGTAATAACATTACTGGAGTTCAGGAATTCTGTCTTTTGATAATTATTGTAGCTAACCAACAATAACAAGCAAAAAATTTCAATTACAACAAATAAGATCGTAAAATGAAATCTTACGATGAAATGTAATAAATTCTTCATTCAAAAATTCGAATCCCTGTTAAACCAAAATAAGTTTCACTCCTGATTATCTCATCAGGAATGAAAACTTATCTACATTTTTTAATGCAATTCCAGTACCACGTGCTACAGCTCTCAATGGATCTTCAGCAATATGGAAAGGAATATTTATTTTATCTGTTAATCGCTTATCTAAGCCTCTAAGCAACGCACCACCACCGGCAAGATAAATACCTCTATTTACAATATCGGCATACAATTCTGGAGGAGTTTGTTCTAAAGCACTTAAAATTGCAATTTCAATTTTTGAGATTGATTTCTCAAGACAGTGAGCAATTTCCTGATATGAAACAGGTACTTCAATTGGAAGTGCTGTCATCTGGTTTGGTCCCTGTACTTTAAAATCTGTTGGAGGCTCTTCCAGTTCAGACAATGCAGATCCAACATGGATCTTAATTTCTTCAGCTGTACGTTCCCCAATTTTAATATTGTGCTGATGACGCATATACTCCTGAATATCAGAAGTTAAATCATCACCTGCAATACGAATTGATTTATTGGTAACGATACCACCTAGTGAAATTACAGCAATTTCGGTTGTACCACCTCCTATATCTACTACCATATTTCCTTCAGGAGCTTCTACATCAATACCGATACCGATAGCAGCAGCCATTGGCTCGTATATCATGTAAACATCTCTACCTCCGGCATGCTCCGATGAGTCACGAACCGCACGCATTTCTACTTCTGTACTTCCCGAAGGAATACAAATCACCATACGTAATGATGGTGGAAACAGACGAGGTTTTTTGTTGATCATCTTGATCATCCCACGAATCATCTGTTCGGCTGCGTTAAAGTCGGCAATTACACCATCTCTTAGCGGTCGAATTGTTTTCAGATTGTCGTGAGTTTTTCCCTGCATCTGGCGAGCTTTTTCGCCAATCGCAACCATTTTCTCGGTGCGACGATCGAGAGCTACAATTGATGGTTCGTCAACTACAATTTTATCATTACTGATAATAATTGTATTAGCCGTTCCCAAGTCAATCGCAATCTCCTGAGTTAAAAATGAAAAAAATCCCATATGGTAGCTATATTTCTCTGTTATCTTATTTTAATGCTTAAAATGTCTCATTCCTGTGAATACCATAGCAATTCCGAATTTGTTAGCCGCTTCAATCGAATCCTTGTCTCTTATTGAACCTCCTGGTTGAATAATAGCAGTAATTCCAGCTGCGTGAGCTGCTTCTACACAATCCGAGAATGGGAAAAATGCATCAGAAGCTAAAACACTTCCTTTAATACGATTTCCTCCTTGGCGGATTGCATTTTCCAATGCCCAAATTCTACTAACTTGTCCTGGACCAACACCTGTTGATGTTTTGTCCTTAGCTATAGCAATTCCGTTCGATTTTGCATGTTTTACTGTTTTCCAAGCAAACATCAAATCGTCCATTTCTGTTTCTGATGGTTGTCTCTCGGTTACTACCTCAAGTTTCTCACCAATTAATTCTTTATCCAATTCCTGAATCAAAAATCCACCCAATACAGTTTTTCCTTTAAAGGATGAATAATCTGATTTCGAAATCTCTGGTAATTCCAGTAATCTTAAATTCTTTTTCTTTGTTAGTACCTCTAATGCCTCTTTACTAAACGAAGGAGCAACAATTACTTCTAAGAAAATACCACTCATTATTTCAGCAGTTGCTTTATCGATTTCTCGATTAGCAGCTACAATACCACCAAAAATTGATACCGGATCAGCATCGTAAGCTCTTTGAAATGCTTCCGAAATTGTATCACCACTACCAATACCACAAGGATTAGCATGTTTGGTTGCCACAATTGTTGGCTCTTCAAACTCTTTTAATGCTTCTAACGCTCCATCGGTATCTCCAATATTATTGTAAGATAACTCTTTCCCGTGAATTTTCGATGCCGCAGTTAAAGTTCCTTCCGCTTCTTGAATTTGACTGTAAAAAGTCGCATTCTGATGAGGGTTTTCTCCGTAACGTAAATCTTGCTTCTTTTCGTATGTAAGCGTTAAAGTTTTTGGCGATGTAATTTTCAACTTCTTGTTAAAGTAACCTGAAATCAATGCATCGTAATGTGCTGTATGCTCAAAAACCTTTGCGGCTAAATATTCTTTTGTTTCAAAACTTGTATCGCCATCTACTTTTAATTCCTCAACTACTTTTATGTAATCTTCAGGATCAGTAATGACATTAACAAATTTGTAATTCTTTGCAGCAGCTCTCAACATTGTTGGTCCGCCTATGTCAATATTTTCAACTATATCTTCATGAGTTGACTCAGGATTCAATACTGTTTCCTTAAATGGATATAAATTACAAACAACAATATCTATTGGATCGATACCCAATTCTGCCATTTGCTTTTGGTGAATTTCATTATCACGAATCGCCAAAATCCCACCTTCTACATTAGGATGTATCGTTTTTAAACGACCATCAAAACACTCTGGAAATTGAGTTAAATCAGAAATATCCATTACAGGAATTCCTTCTGCTTTAAACTTAGCCGAAGTTCCACCTGTTGAGATGATTTCCCATCCTAAATTCGTTAATTCTCTAGCAAATTCAACTACGTTTGTTTTATCAAACACACTGATAAGCGCTCTCTTCATGATTCTTTCTTTTTGGAGGTATTTTATAAAAATGGTATCAATTCGTTTTTCCTTCGAAAAACAATTTCGGCTCATCAATTCTGCAAATGGATCAATTTCAACAACTTACGTCAATCTCAAAAACCTCATGCAAAGTTAAGAAAAACCTAAAAAAATACGTCGTCAAAAAAAGATTTTTATTCATCTTTTTTACCGAATCATAATAACAGGCTTTGTTTATTTATTTTAAATCTCTTCAATTACCCTACGCTGGTTAATTACAGATAATTAGACAATGCAAATTAACACTTATAAAACACTGTAGAAATATCCTCCTATTGCCAGATAAATAAACAGACCAACAATATCGTTTAAGGTTGTGATAAATGGTCCCGTCGCAAGAGCAGGATCCACTTTTGCTTTGTGTAACATTAATGGTATTATTGTTCCCGCAATGGCAGCAAAAATAATCACAACAAACAAGGCTATCGACACAGTCATTGTCAATGCAATATCTCCTTCGTTAAAAAAATTCCACAAAAACAATAAGGCCGAACAAGTTAATCCGTTAATGAATGCGCCTCCAAGCTCTCTTAACAAACGACTAAAAGTACTTTCGAAACCTAATGAATTACTCGCAATACCTTGCACAATAATTGCAGATGATTGCACACCAACATTACCTGCCATTGCCGTTATTAAAGGAATAAAGAAAGCCAGAGATGTTGTCAGCTTAAGTTCTTCTTCATGAGTAGAAATAACTAAGGCTGCTAGTATTCCTCCAACTAAGCCAATTAAAAGCCAAGGAAGACGAGCTCTGGTTTGCAACCATATGGAATCATTCGCCTCAACGTCTTCACTAATACCTGATGCCATTTGATAATCCTTCTCCGCTTCATCGCGAATCACATCTACAACATCATCAATTGTTATTCTCCCCATTAAACGACCAATACTGTCGATTACAGGCAAGGCTACCAAGTCATACTTCTCCATAATACGAGCAACTTCCTCGTCATTTTCATCGGTATGAACCGACATGGCGTCGGGTTGGTATATGTTACTAATTTTAGCTGAAGTAGAACTCAGAACCATTTCCTTAAGAGATAATGTTCCTTTTAATATTCCATCATCATCAACTACGTATACATAGTAAATTTCATCTATATCTTCAGCCTGGCGACTCAATTCACGCAAGCAAGTAAGAACGGTCCAGTTTTCATTTACCATAACCAATTCCTTGCCCATCAGTCCACCAGCTGTATCTTCATCGTAATGCAGAAGATCTACAATATCACCAGCTTGCTCAATATCATCTATATGAGAAAGAATTTCCTCTTGCTGTTCATCCGACAAACCTCCGATCACATCGGCTGCATCATCAGAATCCATCTTATCGATAAATTTCTTAGCGATGACTTCCACTGGAAGAACCTTTAAAAACCGGTCTCGATCGTCATCTTCCAACTCGACTAAAACATCGGCCGCAGTGTCTCCATCTAAAAGTAAGTACAGAAATTTAGCTTCATCAACACTAAGTTCGTCGTAAATTTCCGCAATATCGGCAGGATGCAATTCATCCATTAAAGCAATTGCCTTCGCTTCATTTTGTTCCTCAATAATTTCTTTTAAATTATCAATGTATTCGCGAGTCAATTCAAATTGCATAACAGTATTTTTTGTGTGTATTATTCTCTTAATTCTGAATTAATCAATTCTTCAACTTTGTTGGTTAGATATACAAATTGCTCCACAGATAATTGCTCTGGTCTTTTTGCCATCAATTCATCATCAACTTTATGATCTCCCAATACTGATTTTAAAGAATTTCGTAATGTTTTCCGGCGTTGATTGAACCCAGATTTAACGACTCGAAAAAAGAGTTTTTCATCACAAGCCAAATTACTAGTTGTATTTCGTACCATACGAATAACAGCAGATTTGACTTTTGGTGGTGGGTCGAACACTGTTTCACTTACCGTGAATAAATATTCAATATTATAAAAAGCTTGCATTAACACGCTTAAAATTCCGTAGGTCTTATTTCCTGGAACAGCTGCCATTCTCTCTGCAACTTCCTTTTGAATCATACCAACAACTTCTGGTATCTGATCCCGATTCTCTAAAACCTTAAAAAATATTTGTGAAGAAATATTGTATGGAAAATTACCAATAATTGCAAAAGGCTCTGCAAATAATCTCGACAGATCATATTTTAGAAAATCTTCACCAATAATACGATCAGATAATTCTGGATAATTCTCATTTAGATAAGCTACCGATTCACGATCAATTTCTACAACATGAGTTTCGTATTGCTCTTCTTTTAATAAGTACTGCGTTAACACGCCCATCCCTGGACCTATTTCCAAAACCTTAGAAACACCATCAGCCTTCATGCTTGCTACTATTTTTTTAGCAATATTAAGATCTTTTAAAAAATGCTGTCCTAAGTTCTTTTTCGCCCTGACGTATCCCATATCCTTCTATATTTTTACTCCTTTTACTAGCACTTCAAGTTAACAAATATTAAAAACAGAAGCTTTTCAAAGGAGATTTCAAACATTTACTTATTTTTGTAGCTTATTATTGCTCGGCAAATTTAGGACTTAATACTTGAAACCTATCGTTTCGCTGTCGATAAATTTAAACTTCGTTA
>JADGFH010000243.1 GCA_016743925.1 Labilibaculum sp. | reverse complement strand
GAAATCACTTCATTCGTAAAGAAATGTTGGAGAAATACGACTTATAACAATCCTAATAACTTGAACCAACAATCGAGTATTGGTTAATGATCTAAAACTGGTATTTAGTCTATTTATAATGTTAAACGGTTATTTTTGCATTGGGCCCTTCCCCTTCTCTCAGAGGGCGTTCAAAATTCTGTGTCAGGCTAAAAGTCAGGACCAAAAAATTCTCCCAAAAACCCCAGGATGTATAGACACAGTCCACACTTTGAAATTTTAAAGATACTGATACAAATCAAAAAAGGCATTTTAAGAGTAGAGAAAAACGAATGATTCACCAGGCATATTTTGAGGATTTAATCAATTACTCCATTTAATCAATTACTCCATTTAATCAATAGTAGCCATTTCTCAAACCAAATAAATGATCGCTCGAGAAGTAAATAGGACACAAAAAACCATTTCAAGGCAGAATAACCACATCGTGGTACAACATCTTGTTATTATTCAAAAATTTTTCACAATATGTTGTGTTTTTCCTTGACGAATACAAATCTGGTATTATTGTTTTTGTTAATTTATAGGTTTTATAGTTATTATTCTTGAACGTGATTTTGATGCTGTAATATCGGTTCCTTGAGCTCTCCAAATGCATAAACTAAAAAAACCAATATTTTGCTACCTAATTTTAATCACGATAAACGAAAGGAGAGTGATAATGTCAAAGAAACAGGACCGAATGGTTTATCAAAGGGCTGACAAGAAATGGGTAAACAAGCGCAATGACTCGAACCGGGCTTCAAGCGTAAACTCAACACAAAAAGAAGCCCAAGAATCCGCTAAACGAATGCTTCAAAATCAAAGAGGTGGAGAGCTAACAACCAAAGGGCGTAATGGGCAGATCAGAAGCAAAGACACCATTTATCCAGGCAATGATCCCTACCCCCCAAAAGATACAGAGAACTAATTGCAAAAACCCCGATATTGACTATGGGAGAAATTTTGAAATTTTCCAGTTCTTATACTTCGGTTTATTTCATACAAAATTATTGATGAAGGTCTCAACGCTCATGTAATGATTTGTGAGATTCTCACAGGTGCTAAAAGTTAAAAGGTCTTCTTTATTCAATCCAAGAACAACTATCTTAGAAAAGGAAGCAGAATGTCCATTCAAACACATTTCAACAAATTTAACGAAGAGATATATCTTACAAATCAGTCAGACGAATACAAAGACGCCAAAGAGAAAGATACAAGTATTCTTGGTGAAATAAAAACAAAATTTACAGAGGAGAGCTACAAAGTTGAAGAGTCTTTTTTACAGGGATCTTTTGCCGTCGATACTGCCATAAAAAATATTGATGGTGACTACGATATTGATAGATCTGTGGTCATAAAATCTAACGATGCACCAGACGATCCTGTAAAACCCAAACAGGCTGTGCTGAAGGTTTTGGAAAACAGAAATTTCAAAAACGCAGTGGTAAAACTACCTTGTATAACAGCGGACTATAAAAGTAAAAAATTACATATTGATTACACGGTTTACATTAAAGATGAGTCAGGAAATTATAAATTAGCTGTAGGAAAAATAGGCTCGAGTGATCATATTAAAAAATGGGCTCCTTCTGATCCGATTGGACTGATGGAATGGATTTCAGGATCAGATACCTATGGCACAAATTCAGCCATAAAACGAAAACAATTTAAGCGTCTTGTCAGATTCATGAAACGCTGGAGAGATGTGACTTTCAGTGAACAAATAAGGAAAAAAATTTTTTCGATTGGTCTTACTGTAATTATCAAAAACGAATATAGACCAGATTTTTCCGCTACAGAAGTCGAAGACGATTTAACGGCACTCAAAAAAGTCATAGACAAAATTTTATTAAGACAATACTTTGTTTTTGCATCTTCCAATCCTGACCAATACAGAGTTTCCGTTGACCTACCAAGGAGTCCTTATACAAATATTTTTCAGCATAAAAACAGTATGGGTATTTGGACTGATGGTAGTGATAAAAACATTGGAACGCAACTCAAAAATAAACTCACAACGCTTCAAGAAAAATTGAAGCAGGCTATAGATGAAATAGATGAAATCAAACAATGTAAAATATTGAACAGTGTTTTTGGTAATGATTTTAAAATACTCCAAAAAGCATCCACTGGAAATTCGAATTCTTCCGGGAAAACAGCAACCACCGTGTTCCCTGTAGCGGGAGCAGTAGGAACATCTCAAGGTGCCTTTCTTCAATGAACTATGAACAAATCATTCTCCATTTTTTAAATAGCTCTTATGATATCTATCCAGAGGAAATTAATGGTAAGAATTGCCTATCAGTAAAGTTCGAGATTGAGAATAAAGACGTCGTACTCACCCATTTTTGTATACCTGAGATAACCGAACTTCCTCGATTTTATTTAAGGGACACCGGCGAATATGGTCTCCTTGCCCATGTCTTGCCTAATACAAATCGATCCTTTGGTTCTATCTGTGTTAATGCTTCTGAGGCTGTTTCCGTTAATTTTCAAAGGCCTGAATTGGCATTTGAAGAATCTCTCAAACGGCATATTAGATTATTAACAAGAGTGATGGGAGATCCAGACTGGAATCGGAAAGAATTGATACGAGAATTTAAGCCAAATTGGGACATGATCACTCCAGTATCGAATCAAAAGTTAATTTGCTCATCCAAATCCAATGTGCTTGAAAAAATGCAAATTTTTGAACCAGCAAAGGGACAGCCTGTCGGAATTTTGTCTTGCTTGGTAGGAATATCGGACAGTAACTCTGACCTAAATTGTCTCTCATACCTAAAAGGAACCGATAAGAGAAAAAAAGCTGAAGGGTCAGGATATATTATACCTCTTGATAGCCTTGAACCGGCGCCACAAAATGGTGAAAACTTACCGGACTGGTACTTAAATGCAATCAGAAAAATCCCTGAAAAACTTCAAAATGAATTTCAAAGGCAATTTACACAGTTTCGAGCAAAACAGTTCTGGCTTGTCTTTAATGCACCAACTCCATCAGGCGTGACTTGGTTCGGACTTCATTTAACATCCAGCAAAAAAGATGTTCTACCCTTAAAAAAAGAACGATTAGACGGATGGAAAATTAAACGACTTAGAGTAGATGTTTTAAATAAAGAATTGATAATGCCACGCAGTGGTGCTAATCCTTCATTAGATCAAAAAAAAGTTTTATTGATCGGGTGTGGTTCTGTTGGAAGTGAGCTGGCAATGAAGTTGGGTTCTGCCGGGTTAGGAGAGATATTTTTAATAGATCCAGATTATTTTTCTTCTTCTAACATATACCGCCATGCTTTGAATAAAAATTTCATAGATGCTCCTAAAGCACTCGCGCTATCCATAACGCTATCTTCATTTTTTCCTTGGTTAAAAGCAGATGATAACATGGGGAACCTTTTAGCACTTCGCGATTATATAAATATTTTAAATAATTATGATTTAATTATCATCGCCATAGGCTCCCCCACGCATGAACGACTATTTCATGAATTCCTGATCTCAAAAAAAATAACAACTCCTGTGATCAACACATGGCTGGAAGGCTATGGAATTGGTGGGCACGCAACACTTGATATTCCTGGTTCCAAGGGGTGTTTAGGTTGTGCCTACATCAAAAATGATACCGGTGTTCCTGGTCTGTCTTCTAACTTAAATTTCTTTGAGCAAGATCAAAATATTGTTAAAAATTATGCGGGATGTGGAGAGACCTTCATCCCATATGGGGCAATTCATTCAACACAGACAGCGTTGATCGCCGCAGATCTGGCCATACGATACCTTGAAGGAAAACTAAAAACATCACAAAAAGTTAGTTGGAAAGGCCTCTGTGATGATGCTCATAAGTATGATATTAAGCTATCTTCCCGATATACTTTTTTTCAAGAATCTTTGGTTCCAACCTCCCTTTACAATCCTTTATGTAAAGAATGTCGTGGAGGACCCTCAGTTACCTATGTTGGTAACGAATATAAAGTGCATATTTCCAAGGACATAGAAGAAAAATGGCGCGATTATCGTCAGGTTGAGCCTAATTCAGTTGAATCCGCTGGGCTAATAATTGGTCACCGAGAAAGTGAGAATATTATTTGGATTGATGGCATAACAACACCAAAGGATACAGATATTAACGAACGGACTTATTACAAATTGGATGATCAGGCGCATCAGGCTGATATTGACAAAGTATTTGCCGAATCTCTCCAGCGTAGAGGATATTTAGGCACCTGGCATACTCATCCCCAAGACAACCCCAATCCTTCGGTGATAGACGCCGATGACTGGGTGGAGCATGTTAAAGATAATACTGATCGACCGCTATTCTTTATAATTATAGGCAGAAAATCCACCAAAGTCTTTATGTTAAAATCAGGTCCATTGATAGAGCTAAGAGTGCTACATTAGTTGTTGTCCTTGGATTCTAAACCCATACCCAAGGAAACCATTACCAATAACCCCCAATAGGGACATAGGATTCTACTGATGTTATTTAAAATTTTAGATTCTTCTAACTGTCTGATCGGATTTCTGCTTTTCCATTTTATTCGGCCACACTTTTGTATTGGCATAATCTCTCAAAAAATATTATTGCGAGTAAACGAAACTGTTATAACTACTTGGAGAAGACTAAATTGAAATTTATTGACACGTTTTGGGTTAGATTAAAATGGGTTATTGAGCGTTACTTGAAAACCAAAAAAAAATTATACCCTTTAGCGATACTGGGTACCAAATTGATTATATTTTCCGTGCCCCTCTTTCCGATTTTAGGATATACTCTGAAAGTTAATTTCCCTGAAGGATTTATCATCTCTAATTTTCAATTTGATAGTCAATCGATCTCTAATGCAAGTTATTTTTTTGGATTTTTAATCTTTTTTATTGGCGCTCTATTGATCTTTATTGATGTAAAAAGACTGGGTGAGGTCACACGCTCAACAGCTAAAGCATTAATCACCGGAATGTTAGGCACCACTGCCAGATTTCCAAATGAAATTTTGACGCGCCCGGAACAGTTAGATTCGAGAGAAACTGTTGAATTAGGTATTCCTGAATTGATTGCAGACGACATTACCTCACAGATCAAAATGTTTAATTCAGAAGTCGCTGTGAGAATATATGAGCGGTTCATACTGAATCAGAATTGTAAGACAATATATTTGGGAGGACTCGCTAGGGTACCCTTTTTAGTCGCTTATGGATCTTGTTTCAGGGCAGTAAGTGCAAAAGTAATATACTTCGATAGATTCCATATAGATGGAGAATGGAAGCTCCTTGATGATGAAGAAAAAGGGATTCAATTGATTCACGATGAACCTCAAACCATTCAGCCTAATAAAAAAGGACAAATTGGTATTTCAATTAGTTTGACAAAAGAAATACAGAAAGAACAATTACCAATAGAATTAATTGGCAACACCTTAGAGATAAAATCTAATCTTGAAAATAAACGGAATCTGATAACCAATCAAAATGAAATGGAAAGAATATCATTTAGAATCCAAGAAATTGTTGACCAATATTCATCCTTGTCGGATTGCAAAGAACTGCACTTTTTTATATCGGCTCAATCAACTTTAGCTCTTGAAATAGGTAGCCGTTTTCAAGAAGGAATTCATAAAAAATGGATCATCCATAATTACAACGCCCAAAAAGGTAACTATGAATGGGCAATAGAGGTGAACAAAGATTGTATAAAAAAATATAGTTGTTAAATTCCCTATTTCAAAAAAAATACATTTTCTGCAGATTGGAAAGAATCAAGTATTATTATCCTATTGGAAACTGCCATAAGACGTTCAGAGCATAAATGTTAACAGTTCAAATCTTGATGGACTTTTTGAAGATCTGACAGATCAAACCGAGAAAGCTTATAGGGGTCACTTCTGGCTAAAATCCGCTCCATAGAAAATCAAGCTACTCTCCAATAAAAGATAATGGAAGAATTGTTCATTTCATTTTATTAAATAAAATCCAATCTTTGTTTACAGTCAGAATATATCTTGATACTGATTTAATGATCACAATACCGGGCAAAAAATCACAATTATTTTTAACTTTCTGGGGATACTATGAAGCAAACTGAAATATTAGCATATTTAGATCACAATATTTTAGATCTCATGACTAAAGAAGACCCTCATAATGTAAAAGAGCTGTTGAAAAAGGAAAAATGGACTCCAATTTATTCCGATGAGACTTTAAAAGAAATTCACCGTTCCAGAGGATATGAAGATACCTTTTTACAATTATTGGAAGAAATCAGCGCTAAATTTATTGAGCCTATTTTTGATGGGAAGTCCAAGCAAACAGGTCAAGCAAAAATTCACGAATTTTCTGTCAAAGCTAAATATGAACAATTCCTGCAAAATAAAAGGGAAATACCAGTTGGGGATTTTGGAATTTCAGAAACACTCATGAAATTTTATGGAGGTAAACAAGACACTTGTTTTGAAAAGATAATTGAAAATGGAGCAAAAGGGCTACAGGGTTATATTTTAAAAACTATCGATAACATAGACGGTATTGATATCCCCGAAAAGGTCTTGCAGGAGTTAAAAAAATTCAAAGAATTGACCAATGATCTTCCAGAAATTTTGAAGGCCCAAACTTCTTCTATGACAACTAAATTGGATAAGCAAAATACGTCAGTAATTGAGGCTTTTGAGAAAGAAACTGGTATTAGCCCTCGAATTCTCAATAATATCAATTTCCCTGATGTTATCTTGAAGGTATGGGATATAGTTTCAGAAAAAACAGATGTCACCAATATTGATTTGGAAACATTTTTTGGAATTAAACCACAAATTTTTGAAGAAGACTTCGGCAAAGAACGAACGTTACAAGAAAAGGTAAATGCCATATATCATCAATTGAATTTTCTTGGCTACTATAGAGATTCAAAAATGAAACTGGAAAGGCGTTTTAAAGCATCCTTTAGCGATATGACCCATGCAGGAATGGCTTCCTTCTGTCATTTCTTTTTATCTCGAGATAATGATTTGGTTATGAAAACTGGGGCAGCTTTTGAATATTTAGGCGTTAAAACAAAAATTTTGCATTACAAAGATAGTTGATTATACTCCAATTAAATATAAACTGCATGGGTTAAATTTGGGATCATCATATCTTATCTTTCCTTATTCCAGCAAATAAATATAAATAATTGACAGCAGACTTCTTAGAAGAGCGTTTTATCGATTGTTGCACGCAAGTCTTAATTTTATCCTGTTTCTCCATTTGCAACAAATCGATAAAATGTAAGAACTGAATGATATGGTGGGATAGGATAAGGCTATGGGGATTGAATAATTTTTCTTTGATCCATTTATCTTATGGCGAGTTTAAAAAATCGAAAACCATATGCGAAGAAGGCTATTTTTCATCTTCGGTATTAATTTCTTTCACTTCAAACATCCTTTTTTTCATGGTGGTGTCCCTTCTGTTGTTAATTTTGGCATAGTGATACGGTATCGCTTGAACTGCGATCTTGTCTTGTCCCCCAATTTTAGCTTCAATCATGAAGAATTTAAAAATTGATTGGGCAATTCTTTGATGTTAGTCATTTTCCCTTTTTTACACTTGGGGCAGCATAATATATCATGGCCTGTCAATCGCAACATCATTTCAAGAACTGTCTCATTTTTCTTCTTTGGCAACATTGCATGAGGGTCAATTAGTTGTCGGATAAGCCGGATTGACTGCTTTTTGTTTCTGTGTGATAAGAATCCAAAATATCGAATTTTTATAAAATTATGTGGAAGTACATGAAGCAGGAACCTACGAATAAATTCGTGGCCAGACACGGTCATTGTTTTTATCGTGTCATTATCTGTCCTGTCCTTATATTCAAAGCTGACGTTGCCATTCTCAACGGATTTAATCCGGTTGTTTGATATGGCTACCCTGTGGGTATACCTACCAAGATATTCAAGTACCTGCTCAGGTCCGGCGAATGGGCGTTTGGCATAGGTATGCCATTTTACCTTAAAAAGTGACTGAACAAGAGTTTTAAATTCATTCTTGGATTTATATATTGCAATTTTACCTGGCAAAAATAGGTCATCGTTTAAATATGCTTTTTCCAAAAGCCCAAGATATCGTTTCTTAAATTCTTTTGACAGAG
>JADGFH010000242.1 GCA_016743925.1 Labilibaculum sp. | reverse complement strand
CCATTTTAAGGGAAGAGCTACATTAATCGTTTTTTCTAATATTAATATGGTATGCTTTCAGATAACTTTTAAGTTCACTGAATTCCATATTAATACGATAGATTATTTCTTTGTGCAAAAATTCACGATCATCTCAGGGCCAGCAATTCTGCCTTTTCCTTTGTAATCAAACTCAATCATATTTTTGCCTTCGCTAACTGTAAAGCTACAACTCGAAGTTGTCAATTCATTTTTTACCTGATTGTTATTATCGCAATGCTTAATTGTATTGTTGCCTTTGTTAATGATATAATCGCCGGGTTTAAGAGTAAATGGTATTATATATTTTTCAGTACCCACTTTTAGGTATATACCTTTAATAGCTTCTTTTGAAGCTTTCGGTAAACGAATCACATATTGTAGTTTTTGTTTTTTGCCAACACAATTGTATTCCCATGTTGTAGACGTAGGTAAGCCTGGTTCTGTTGTCATATTCACATGTTTATAATCTGAAGAAACAACTGCATTAGATATACTTGACAGAATATTGGTAGGTAAAGTATTTGCTTTCTTTAAACCATCGGTTTTTTCACCCTCAGGTGCCCACGATTCTATAAATATTAAATTGGCTTTACCATTGTTTACTTCTAAACCATAAAATGTAAAAGGATCGCGAAGTTTAGCTTTTTGTTCTTCTGTGAAAAGACCTTTCATTCGGGCAGCTTCCCACTTTTTAATTTCAGCTAAAATAGCATCCGCTTCTTTATTAATTTCTTCAAAATTTGGACTGATATAGAAATCAACACCTGCATCATAACCAGCACCTAAACCCATTACCCATTCCATATCTTTTCGGGTTGTTTTTTTGTTGATACTAAATTGACCCATTTTACGAGGGAGTAGATCTTCTTTTAATCCTTTTTGTACTTTAATACGATGTTCTAAGTGTGCTTCTCTAAAATTTTTAGAAGTCCAAGGTTCACCCCAGCTTTCATTGGAAAAGTAATGCCAGCCAAAATGCGTTACATCCGAAGAATTGGCGACAATATTGGGATTCTTTAGATGATCATAAAACACCTTTACAAAACGATCGCTACCATAACGTCCATGACCACAAGCCAAACCTCCCTCAATTCCATCGAAGCTGATTCTTTTCAGATTAGCCTCATTAAAGAAACGTGCTAGGTTTGTAGCCATTTGATCTTGTAGGTTGATGTCTGGAAAAAATACTTTGTAACCATGCGACATCATTCGAGATACTTGTTCACCTTTTCGATGAGAGATTGCCTTTGTTCCGAAAGCACCACGCTTACACTCTTTTAAAACTAGCTTGCCATCGGCTGTAGCAAATGTATATTCTATAATTTCATCGCCTATTCGTACAGCAGTATGCTCGCGCCATCGTGGGTTTACCTTATCAAGATTTGGCTCATAATAGGCAGCACGCATTTTATCATCTTGTAATTTTATTACTGTAATTGCCTCTGAAATGTCTTCCTCCAAGTGCGTTATCCCGGCCTTAACTAGTCCGGCATGAGGTGTTGGGCTCACCAAAGGATCGTTTGTAGTGATAAAGTTGGTTAAGGTGTGGGCTCCTAAATTAATACCCTGCTTTTCTGCTTTGTCTGAACATTCTCGAACAGATTTGTATCCATTGGGAAAATCTCGTTCTCTTACTTTGAATGTTCCCCAGGTTTTAAAAATCCCTCCATGGTATACACAGGTAATACCTGCTTTTTTAGCCACATCAATACATTGATCAATATTATTGATATTATACGACATGATGAATTTAGATGAGGAAGAATATCTAGAGGTTTTATTCCATGTATCCCCATTTTTTATGTGAGGCAGATTTTCTTCGAGTACAATCTTTTCAATTACCTCAGTAAGATTTTCAGCAGGAATGCAATACATAGCAAACTTGCCACCTACAATTTCAGCATCGTCATCATTAACAGGTACTGCTTGTCCTAATTTTTGTTCCCAGTTATCTACTGTACGATTAGTGGAGCGATCGCGTACAAATCCTGTTAAACTAGCACCACCATCAATCTTTTGGGCTGTATTACCAAATCTTCCACGTTGTAAGTTTTCAAATCCACCGCGACTTTTAAGGTTCAATCCCATAAACCCAATAGCCGTGTTGTCATCGTAGGCAATTCCTATGGATTGACCAATTTTATCACATGGCTTTACCTGATAGGGTCCCCAAGTTACTTTGTCTATTCGTTTATTGCTTTTTAATTTTGTGATTTCGAAGGTTAGGTAGTTTGGTTTGGAAATAATGTGTACATCAATTTCTGCACCTAATTCATCGAACTTAAATTTTATTACATCTCTGGTATTTTCCCAACTGGTAATGGGATAATCGATACCATCGCTTTGTACGGTAAGTAAAGATCTTTTATAATTGGGCATCAATAAATTGTTGCCTGTTTTCTTTTCTAATAATTCGGTTATTTTACCTTGGATGTCTAAGGATATTTTGAAAAAATTATTCTCAAGAAGTTGTTTGTGCTGAGAATTACAGGAAGTTATGCATATTGTACACAACAGTATCCAAAATAATTTATTCATGGCTTTAAATTTTTACATTATTAGCTTAACGCAATAAACTGATGATTTAAGAAAACATCCTCGGGATCAATCCCCGAGGTGTTTAATAATCTCACTTTTGTGAGATGTCCTTTTTAAGAGACAATTCTCTTGTTTTGTGGTAGGAAATACGCTTTTTAGGCGTTATAAATCTGTTAGGCAAGTTTAACGGAATTCTATTTATTGAATTCCAATATTTTTACTTCTCCAGCTTTCATAGTTACTTCTAGCTTATCACCAAAAGTTATTTCAGTATTAACTAATTCAGTTGCATTTGTCAATGGAGAAGAAACTGTAAGCTTCGTTAGATTCTTTGAAACACCATTTACTCTATTAATATTGAATACATAAGTTTTCTCTTTATCAGTAGGGTTGTGAAAAGAAGCATAACCACCTTTTTCATTCCAACCAGTGTATCCATAAACTTCGCCTTCTTTGGGATTTCCACCATGCATTCTGGCATTTTTAAAATATGGGAAAACCTTATGTGTCCATTTTAATCCATATGCCAAAACATCCCAATCACTTTCAGACAGTTTCATCGTTTTGATATATAACTCAACAAAGCCAGTTCCGCGTGAAAGATTCATCCATAAATACTCGCTAAATTGCTTAACACTTTCGCCAGTTTTTGTCTTTTTGGGCTCGTGGTTAAAAACAGAGTTGATAGGGAATTGCGTTTTTTCTTTCACCCAAGTATCGTAATAAACACCATCGCGATAGGTCAATTCTTGCGTTCTGTTGCTACCACCTGCAGCATCACCTGCATTAATCATCCAAACTGCATCAATATATTGTAACCACCAAGGACTTAAATAAGCACCGTTTGAAATTACCACATAAACATCTGGATTTACTTTGTGTTGCTTTTCAAATATTTGCATTAAACGTTCCGTTCCAGCTACAAGGTAGTAAGTTTTTAGTTCGTCATATATTGGGTCATTTAACCTTTTGTCTGCAGGTTTAAAACCTTTTGTATCTAACTGATTCATGGTTGGAACTCCGTAATCGCCTCCGTTTAAATCAAATTCGCGACGATTTAAGTGACCAAAAATGCCATCTAATTTAAAGTAAGTAATTCCTTGTGTTGTAAGCTCCAACATTCGATCTTCTAATAACTGCATATATTTAGGACCAGCTAACGACATATACTCATCTAATGCTTCCAATCCTTTTTCGCGCATTATATTTACTGCAGGTCGCGCTCCAAAATTACAACCAGGACTTAACCATAATCCTAATGTTGATTTTGCATTATTAACAGTTTTAAAGCTGGTAGAGAAGTTAGTGTCAAATTTGTCATTTACTTTCCATGATTTATCACTCCAATCGATATGAGAATTCTGCCATCCATCATCAATAACAAAGGCTTTAAATGGAGGAACACCACGTTCTGTATTTAATTCTTGGCTAACTTTATTTACACTATTTGCAAAAGTTTCTTTTGTAACGCGAGGCCCAAAATCAAACCAACTGTTGTATTGCACTTGCAAACGTAAAGGGCGAATACGTATTTGATCGATATAATTAAAGAAGGCATCTTGAATAAATTTGGAATCGTCACCAACACCAATAACAGATTTATACGAAGTATATGTTTCATCTACTTTAATCTCTTTACCCAATAAATAACCACATACACCTTTGTTATTTTCCACAAAATTGTACGAAGCAGGGAATTCAGTTCCCAAAAATAAAGCCGACTGCTTTGTGTAAAGTGGTTGTCCCAATCCTGGACGCCATTTTGATGGTCCCCAGGCGGTTATTTGTTTCATTTTATAAGGCTGATAGATATCTTTCATTGTGATAGCTTCAACATCAATTCGCTCTAAGGTAACGGATTTGTCAGAACGAATAGTAAGATATTTGTGGGCGTAAAAATTATCAGATGCAATTTCATAAAAAACTTCTACTTCTAATTCATTCTCCTTATTCTTAAGTAAGAATCCTAGTTTTTCATTATTATCAACCAGTACCGTTTTAACATTAAAATCATCTGATGTTAGAATTATATCTTTACCCTCTGCATCAGTTCCTTCAGAAATACGCAATTGAAACTCAACATTTTCTTGAGGGGTAATTGTTTTATTAGCCACTTTATTTTGTATGGCTGTCGTCTTTAGTTTACCATCAATAATTTGAATAGTTCTTGATAAAGAGCTATTTTCAATAGTAAAAGATGATTTTTTTTGACACCCATAACTCATGGTAATAGCAATCGCTAGAATTGCTAAAAAAAATGATCGTTGGACCCTTAATTTTGTAGTTTTCATTGTGAAATATATTTTTTAATTAAATGCTGTTATTGGTTTTACTTTTGATAATATTCTTTAATAATAGATTGATACTTTACAAACGTATTTTTCACAATATCAAGCTCATTTCCTTGAGGTTCTGGATTTATATTTTTATGGCTTTTAATCCATTCCTTTTCCCAGTTATCCAGATTAGAATAAAACTCATTGGCACGTAAAGCTGCTCTTCCATGCATTTGAGGGAGATTCTGATCATTATAACTGGTACCATTTTCTAAATGTGTTTGTAACATGGCAAAAAACTTTTCCCATCGAGGTAAATAGTAATTTTTCACTAATCCACTCCATTCTCGCCATGAATAATCGAAAATGATACCACCCCATTGGGTTACGAGTAGTGAAGCGTTATATTCGTATACATCTTTTTCTTTATCGGTTATTCCCCAGCTACGAGCGTCGCTTATCCATTTGTCAAAACTGTATTCTTCGCGTGTGGCAAGTACTTTATCTACATCTTTTAGTAGTGCGACAAAACGAGAAGCGTGTAATTTAAATGCATCTAAATCTTTGTTATCGAATGCTTCAATAACTTTTTTGTCTATCTCTTGACCTAGATTCGATAAAACCTGACGTTGTAAGTCCACAATATCAAAGCGATAAGCATCAGAAGTTTGTAATTTATCCGATTCCGCTAAAAGTAATTCTAAAGCTTTAATAACATTTTGAGGTTTATATGGAATATTTAAGCCCGCATTAGGTCCTGATTTTTTATGGGTTAAGGATGGACGAGAACAAATTATCGAACTATTTTCCACGCCATTAGTGCCAGGTTTATAAGGACCTTCTAAAAGCATTTCCCATGCTTTATTTGCGTTATCAGACGAGTTTCCATAACGGCGAGTAGCATAATTATTTAACCACGTATTTAAATCAACGCCTTCTTTATGAAATAACATTTCGAAAGCCAAATCATAGTAAACAGGGTTTTGAATGATAGATTCCATAAAAAGCCCCGTTCCAATTGCGCCAGTAGTTGCTTTTTTTGCGTTTTGATATTGATTAGATGCCAGTAATTTTAAGTCGCCATGCATGTTGATTCGACCACCAAAATTATGCAAATTTCCTGCTACAAAATCATAGCCCCAAAAATTTTCTTTGCCTTTCCAAGTACTCCCATTTAAGTCGAGTACGATTAAATTCTCTTTTGGTACAACTGATATAATATCTTTACGAATTGACCATGCTTGCATAGCCCACAAAGCGTTTGGATCATATTCGGTCATCAAATTATAAATAGCATTTCCTACAGCATTTAAATATTCCTTTGTTTCTTTTGGAGGGTGTCCTTCATGAAAGGGATCTGCGGCATACACTCCGTGAGTACCAAATAGTTTTTGCTGTTCTTCAAAAAAAGCTTTACCAAATTTCTTAAATAATGGATCTAAAGGATCAAGTTGAGCAGTTCCTTCTATACCGCACCATGTTGTTTCTTTAAGAATTGAGGCATCAGCAAACTTTTCCATAAACTCGCGTGGTACATATCCAGTAAATCCTTGCTGAATAGGGCGCATACCTAATTCTAACTGCCGATTAATAATTTTTTGTCCGAGCTTAATATGAGTATCAATCCAGTTTTTTGGGAGTGGACCACCGTGACTTTGAATATTAGTCATCCATTGCCAAGCAAAAAATGCGGGTCCTACCAAAAATGAGCGTGCTTCTTCATCAGTAAAATCAAATTTTAATAAAGTATTGTACCAAACGCCTTCGAGACCTACTACAGAGAGTGGCATGTTAATACCGTTCATGGCCATAAAATCTATCTCTTTTTGCCAGCGCTCCCAATTCCACCAGGATGCAGAGTAGTTAAGCGTGCAATAATTAAAAAGAACACGGTGTTTGGCATCAATTGTTTTACTTACCTTTTCCTTTGGAAGCGGCAAGTCTTGTGGCAAATTCATTTGTTTGCCACACCAAGACATATGTGCATTACAAGTGTATTTTAAATACCAATTTAAGGCAGATGCAATGGCAACCTGATTGTTTCCTCGCAAAACAACTTCCTTATTAATTGATTCTATTTCAAATACATCTTTCTTATTTTCGGATGTAATAAGTTCTAATTTAAATTGATCGGAATAACCAGGAATAACCCTTTCGATTAAATCATTGGCCGATATTAAAACCGGTTCGGTATAATTTCGTTTTTGACTACATGCCATTAATCCGGCAAACAAAGCGATGATTAAAAGTTTTTTTAGTTGCATCATTTTTTTTATTTCAGTTTTAAAGAGTCACTATTAGTTTGATCTTCTTGAAGTTTTAACATGACTTTGGCAAAGCGTGAACCTAGAGTTACCATTCCATTAGCAGTATAATGGGAATCATCATGTGGTATTCTGGGAAGGTCATTCGTAAGAACAAGACCAGTATGTTTATTAATAGAACAAACTTTTTGCTGTGCCATTTTTACGGTATGTCCAAAAATCCATTTGTCCGATATTTGACCAATTACAACAGGTAAAGTCGGGCAGTTGAAGTCCTTACGAATACTCATTAAAAAATCAGATAAGAGATTTTGGTAAGCCGCCGCCATTGATTGGCTCAATCCTGCTTCATGTTCTCCTTGCATCCAAATAAAGCCTGCAATTCGATACTGCTTTCCTTGGTTCTTAAGAGAGGTAAGCGCATCATTTATATTTACAATAAGCTTATTGTATAGTTTCCCTGCAAGTCTGTTATTTAGTGGGGGATGCCAGTTGCTACCTTTGTCATCAAACTTTTCGAATCCGGAAATATAATCCTTGTAATCTTTACTCCGTGCAATGCTTGTGCCGCCAACCGCGTATTTTATAATGGCAATTTTTTTCTTGGGATTCGCATCACTCAAAGTTTTTCCAAATGTAATTTCTGGACCAAATGCCTTTTTGCTAACTGACGAAGCCCCAATCTGTAAGGTTATCCAATTATTTTTGAAACTGTCATTGGCGTTGCTTCCCGGCCAGAACAAAATATCTGTCTGCTGACTTAGTGAATTGGGAAATGGTTTAGGTGTATATGTATCAATACTATTATATCCTACGGCATTAGATTGTCCGGCAAGAATGTAAACTTCGATCACATCAGAAGGATGATCTTTTTTTAATTTATTCTCTCTTATTCCAAAAAAAAGAACAAAAACAATTGCGCATATTAACTTCATACTTTCCATTTATTATTTGGCGTATTAAAGTTGAAGAAACAGGATGGATTACTTGTATTCAGGACATTTTAAAATGTACTCAATAATTCAACTCGCACAATAATAGAATGTTGAAGTGTTACCTTTTTCTAAAGGAAGATGGAGTAGTATTGTATTTTGCTTTAAAACATTTATTAAAATAGGCTCTGCTTTCAAATCCTG
>JADGFH010001026.1 GCA_016743925.1 Labilibaculum sp. | reverse complement strand
ATATAAAAACCAACACAACTAAATACTTTAATAGATTCTTTCTCATATTCTTTTTATTATTCTAGACTTTACAAAGTGAATCATTATATTCGCGATCCACACCACCCTTTAGTGTAGTTTTTGTCCATTAATAAGATAAATTGAAATATTGACAACTAATTAATAGCTATTGGTGTAAGTAGAGAAATAGTATATGAAAGAAAATGAATTCCTTGATAAATGGATCAATCACTCTTTGTTTAATTTAAATTTTAATAAAGAAGATTTAGACTACTCAAAAGTTAGTCGTGCCATTAAAGGATTGGAATTATTAAATTTCAATCCCGACGAATACCTATATATTCTAGATTTGAACCGATTGGATTTTTTTTATTACGAAGAACATCCAACTTTTTTAAGTAATAAAAAGCATATCCACATCAGCGATGTTGGCTACCTCTATTTTACTGAGCGTGTTCATGAATCTGATTATCAAAAAGCAATTAATGTCCTTGACATTTTCCATGATTATCATATTCATGATCCTCAAGAAAATATTATTATTTCGTACAATGTACAGGTTAAGGTATCTGAAGATGAAATTCATCTAATGACACATAAACTCAAACCTTTAAAAATAGATAATGACAAGAAACTCTGGATGGTTCTGTTTTCTTCTTCGATATGCAAAAATAAGTGTGGAGAAAAAATTAAGGTTTACAACACAGTAAGCAAGGAAGAGACATTTTATAATGCTCAAACAAAGAAATTGGTTGATTCTGAAATTACAGATTTTACAGCTAGAGAGATTGATGTGATACAATTAATAACTAAAGGCTATTCTGTAAAAGAAATTGCTTTAAAGTTATTTGTCTCTGAAAATACCATAAAATATCATAAGAAGAATATTTTCTGTAAATCGCGTTGCCGAAATGCTCTAGAGCTCCTGCATTATTCTATTAACAAACAAATTGTTAGTTTGTAAATTCGATGGTTATAAAAAAGCATTCTCTTTTATTCGCAGAGCTCGATTCTTCCAAGCAAAGATACTGTTGTACTTTTCAAAATTGATGATTCTGAAAAAGAAGTTCTTGAAGTAGAACAATATAAAATTGCCAATAATTAACTGGCCAAATCTTCATTAGTTCACATTTCGGAATAGAATTGTTTTTTAGTACTTTTGGTTTGTTGTAGCAATACAATTCATTTGACAATGATTAAAGCTGTCGGTAATGGAGACGCACCAAAGCCGACAACTTTATAATTCTTCAATAAAATTAAGCTTATTTCTTAATTTTAGCTGGTTTTATCGCCGAACTTACAGTATATGTATCAAAACGATATACACTTGTTTTTTGGCTACCTCTTATTGCTGGTTCCCAGTCAGGCATTTGACTAAGGATTTTTTTTAAAGCTTTATTTAACTCAGGACTATCACTCTTCTTAATGATATGAGCATCTCTTACTTTTCCATTTTTATCAATAATAAAGCTATAGCTTATTTCATAATCCCCAGACTTACTTATTGTTAAATTTCTCAACTGGTTTTTCATCGAATCAATCCAATTACCATCTTTTAAGGTTGCAGCTTTAGATACATCCCCCGCAAAATAGACTAAATCATCAGAATTGACTGTTGTTTGAATAACCCAATAACTTCCATTCAGGGCTTTACGTACTTCATCAATACGATTCAAAGGGATAGATTCATCAACTAATAGAAAAATCCAATCATTACTAGCCTTTCTCCATTTTTGTGCTTGCAAAACAATTTCATAGAATGAACACAATTTATTTGCAATGTAATTGCCATCACTTTTAATTTCTATTTTTTGACTAAACTGTTCATATTGTTTTTGAACTACTGTAGTTGTTGTAATCATTTTTTCCGGCGGATTTATTTTTTCTGGAACATCTTTCCCCTCTCTACCGAAAGCCATCAGTAAAATGGCGAGCACTGGAAGAAAGGTCGCCACCTTCCAACTCAATGCCTTAGTGTTTTTTGATTTGTTCATCATAGTAATACGATTTTTAATTTGACAATGATTAAAAC
>JADGFH010001025.1 GCA_016743925.1 Labilibaculum sp. | reverse complement strand
AATTAAATAAACTTGGATAAACAACAGTTTTTACTCAGAGATAAAATGTAACTACATTTTAAGAATAAAAAGAACGCGCACAAAATAATTTTTGTTCAAAAGTGTTGGGGATTCGTTTTTAGGATTGATAATTATTGCCATGGTTTATGAGTATTCGTTTTTTGTAAGAGAAACAGAAAAGTTAATCGTGGAATAGATAAGTGCGCATTGGATGCTGAGATAATTTTTGTTCGAAAGGAATAAATGGTACAGTCGCAAAAATAAACTTGACGAAGAGTCTGCTCCGATAAATGCTTTGGGCTCGCAACGAGCAATGCCGTGCTAGTACGGAGTGGATTCTAAATCGATAATAGATTGGCAAGCCCTTGTCATGGTTAAACATCCCAGTTTGTTTTTTATTCATGCTTGTTAATTTACCTGATTGTTTTGGGTTGTCTATAAGGGATGGTTTCTGTATATTTTAAGCTATGGGTGTCCTGGAGTTTTCTGGAATCAACAGGAAATTGATTAGATCGCTTTTAAAAGGAGTTTTTTGGGGCTAAGGTATTGAAATAATTGCATGTTCTCACAGTGAGATAAGAATGTTTAGTGAGTCTAGACTAGATAAACATTCCTTTGCAAACTCCGTTTCACAATGTAGACTGTTGAATTTAGTGACCTGCAGCAAGATTCACTCAGTATACCTCGGTGTACTATGTATCTTTGCTGCATTCAATCAACTGTTATATATTTTATCAATTATGGAGTAAAACTAAATTATGGAAGTTCTTAAAGATATTTTAATTTCTGTGGGTGATCTAGATCGGTATTATGAAAATTCTCCAGTAAATTTGTGGCGTGCTAAGAGAATTAAAGATAATGGGAGTCTCTTTGGTCTAGTTGAAAAAGATAAAATACTTTCAAATGGTCAAGTTCGACCCGCTGATATTAAAATTATTTCAAAAAATGGTGTTGAGTGGGTTTCTTGTAAGCCATCGCCAAGAGGAATAAGTACATTTGATAAACCAAACATTTTTAAAGGGAATTCTTGGGAGTACTATAAAATTCCTCAAGGTACTAAACTTCCATCAGGGTTGGCAATTGTAAAAGATAAATATAACTCCCGTATGAATGCTACTCATTATACACTAGCCCCTGTTTGCGATATGCCTTTAGCACAGTTCAAATCCCTTCTTGATCGATTAGCAATTATAGTAAAAAGAGATGTAGCATGAAATTAGATATATCAGAACAGTATTTAACATTAATGGCTTCAGCATTAAATGATGCTATTAAATATAATGAGGGCTTTCTCAATAGTGAAACAATTAAAGACTATTCCGATTATGAAGAGCACTTGGTTTGTTTAGAGAATTTTCAAGGTTGGTTAGAGGATGAGTACAATAGGCTTGGTAAAGATAACCCTAATCTAATGGCTTATGAGAAAGTGGTAAAAAAAATATAACAAGGCGCTTAAACGGAAAAATTACAGTTGGCCGCGCTCGTGCCTCGCACATTATAGCCAACAGTACTTTTCCGCTTAGCTTAGCGTTAACTTAATAGATAAATCATGCAACTAGACGACGATAATTACCGCAAAGCAGAAAGTGCACTAAAAGATGTTCTATTCATTTTCGTTGATGCTACCGTCCAAGATGGAGACTTCACCGAATTAAGTTTAGGGGAGTTTGATCCTTTTGATTACTTGTGGGTCAATGGTCAGTCTGGGCAATCAATTTACATGTCAGACGGTGAGTCGGATCTTCTAATGAAAGGAGCTGCAATTGCATTACTTTCAAAAGTGGCTGATGTCTATTTTGATGATGAATGCCAATCTGCAAACGAAAACGACAGGCTAGAAAATGGCGTAATGCCTAATTTCATAGCTCGAAAAGAAGCAATGACTCTACCCGAGCATTACTCCTATTTACCAAAGATATATGAAGTTTTCAAAAATGAATCATATGTAAAGAATGAATATATTCAGAGAGCCTTTGTAGCGGCGTTCTCTGATGAAAAAAAAGTTTTATGATGCAATGAGAGAAGTATTAGAG
>JADGFH010000241.1 GCA_016743925.1 Labilibaculum sp. | reverse complement strand
AATGAAATCAGAGCAACAGTCCTTAAAAAAGATGTTGGAGCAAATGATTCAGGAAATGAAAGAAGGAAATGGAAAACCAGGTTCAAAAGAAAAGCTTGGTAAATTTCTGCAAAAGCAGGAAATGTTTCAACAAAATTTACGTGAAATTCTTCAAAAAGGAGGGATTGGAGATGAAAGTGAGAATATATTACGTGAAATAATGAAATTGATTGATAAAACGGAAGTAGAAGTATCAAATTTTTCTATAAATTCGGGTACTCTTATTAGACAAAATAGAATTATTTCACGTTTGTTAAAAGCTGAAAACGCCCAGAGGGAAAAAGATTTTGAGAAAAAAAGAGAAAGTAAATCTGGAAATTATTTAAAATTGAGTAACCCTACAGAAATATTTGAGTATAAAAGAATACGAACAGATTTTGAAGGCGTTTTCAATGACTCTTATGTAAAGATGTTCGATTTTTATAATAAATTGTATTTGGACTATATGATTAATATTAACAATGACTAAATCTGAAAAATTGCTAATCTTTCCATCCGAATTAGAGAACATAACTAGAGTAGAAAAGCTCATAGACGACATTTCATCATCTCACAATCTTAGCGCTGAGATATATGGAAAAATCTCTGTTGCCATTATCGAGGCTGTAAACAATGCAATCTTACATGGGAACCAATTAGATAATTCTAAAAAAGTAAAGATAGAATACGATATTAACGACGAAGCAATTAGCTTTATGATTGAAGATGAAGGAAAAGGATTTGATTTTTCAAGTATACCTGATCCAACACTTCCTGAAAATCTTGAGAAAACGCATGGTCGTGGTATCTTTTTAATGAACCATTTGGCTGATGACATTGAGTTTAATGAAAATGGCGCATTGGTCGAAATGAAATTTAGATTAGTATAAATGTTAATTACATATGATTCGTGTGAAACTAGTATTCCCGCGATTGATCAAGAGCGTATAAGCAATTGGGTCAATCGCGTTGTTGTTAATAATGGTTTCGAAATAGGAGAGATAAATTACTACTTTTGCTCCGATAATTACTTATTAGAGATGAATCGTGAACACTTAAATCACGATTATTTTACCGATATTATTACCTTCGATTACACCGTTTCTGATATTATTTCAGGAGATTTATTTATTAGTATTGATACAGTTGCCGATAACGCAAAAGAATATAGCTGTGATTATTTGCAAGAATTGTATCGGGTAATGATTCATGGTGTGCTTCATTTATTGGGCATTGATGACAAAACTGATGAAGATCAGGAAATAATGACCCAAAAGGAAGACGAATCATTAGCATTACTTTCCAATATTCATTAAATTCGTAAAATTTTTTAGTTTATCAATCTGAATTCTAGATATTTAACGCTTTCCCGAGTTGTGTATTTTATTGATATTCAGGATTGTAGATAAAATAGTTATCTTTGTGAAGAGATAAAGAATTACGAATATATATATCTTTTATTATATGTTGCCAAAGTATGATGTTATAGTAGTGGGAGCCGGTCATGCCGGATGTGAGGCGGCAACAGCTGCAGCAAATCTAGGATCTTCGGTTCTTTTGATTACCATGGATATGAATAAAATTGCTCAAATGTCTTGTAATCCTGCCATTGGTGGAATTGCAAAAGGGCAAATTGTTCGTGAATTGGATGCGTTAGGAGGGTATACAGGAATTGTTACCGATCGTTCTTCCATCCAATTTCGTATGTTAAATCGTTCTAAAGGGCCTGCTATGTGGAGTCCTAGAGCGCAATGTGATCGCATGGTTTTTTCTGCAGAATGGAGAAAGATAGTGGAAAACACTGATAATTTGGATATGTGGCAAGACGCCGTTGTGCAAGTTATTATTGAAGATGGAAAAGCTGTTGGTGTAACTACTAAGTTGGGAATTGATATTTTATCAGAAACGATAATTTTAACCAATGGAACTTTCCTTAATGGATTAATGCATATTGGTAAAAAACAAGAAATGGGTGGCCGTTCAGCGGAACCAGCTTCTTTAGGTATTAGTGAACAATTAAAGAGTGTAGGATTCGAGGTTGGAAGAATGAAAACAGGAACTCCAGCACGATTAGATGGACGTAGTATTGACTTTTCTGTTATGACAAGACAGGATGGAGAAGAAGGTTTTTATCAATTTTCATATTTAACGGATCATGTTGAAAAAACTTTGATTCAAAGACCATGCTATATTACTTATACAAATCCTGAAGTACACGATAAGTTACGTGAAGGTTTTGAAGAATCACCAATGTATAATGGAACAATCCAAAGTACCGGCCCAAGATATTGTCCAAGTATAGAATCTAAACTTTCTACTTTTGCTGCAAAAAACGAACATTTACTATTTTTAGAGCCAGAAGGAGAACATACTCATGAGTATTATATCAATGGATTCTCATCAAGTTTACCTTGGGATGTGCAGTTAAAAGCACTGCAAGAAGTGCCAGGAATGGAGAAGGTGAAAATGTATCGACCAGGTTATGCAATTGAATATGATTACTTCGATCCAACACAATTGTATCATAGTTTGGAGACAAAATTAGTAAGTAATTTGTTCTTTGCAGGACAAATTAACGGAACAACTGGCTACGAGGAAGCAGGAGCACAAGGGATGATAGCAGGTATTAATGCAAGCTTAAAAGTACAAAGAAAGGATGCATTTACATTGAATAGAGACGAAGCTTATATTGGAGTTTTAATCGATGACTTGGTTACAAAAGGAGTAGATGAGCCTTACCGAATGTTTACTTCAAGAGCTGAATATCGTATTCTTTTAAGGCAAGATGATGCCGATTTACGTTTGTCACCGAAAGCATTTGACCTTGGTTTGGTTGATCAAAAACGTATTGATTTGTTAGAAGAGAAGATTGCTTATAGAGATAAATTAGTTACCTTTTGTAAAGAGTTTAGTTGTAAACCAAAATTTTTAAATCCTGTTTTAGCAAAATTAGGTACTTCACCACTTAAGCAAGGGGTTAAATTACATGATGTAATTTTACGTCCTCAGGTAACGATTTTAGATTTAATAGAAGATGTATTACCTTTAAAGGAAGTGATTGATTCGATCCCAAATAGGAGAGAAGAAATTATTGAGGCGGCCGAGGTTTTAATTAAATATGCGGGTTATATTAATAGAGAAAAATTGATAGCAGAGAAGCTAACTCGTTTGGAAAATATTAATATAAATGGAAGATTTGAGTACGCAAGTTTGCGATCAATTTCTACTGAAGCACGAGAAAAATTAGATAAGATACAGCCGCAAACCATTGGGCATGCATCCCGAATACCGGGTGTTTCTCCGAGCGACATCAACGTTCTTTTGGTCCTAATGGGACGATGATGTTCCACGTGGAACTAAGGAGTGTTTTTAAATAGTTTACTCCTTAAAACGCCCGAAATTACCTTTTTGCTTCTGCAAAAGTTGATTTCGGGCGTTTTTGGAGGCAATAATGACTTAAAACAGTAGTAATTCAGAAGAAACAATAATCGAAAAGAGATGGCAAATAAAAATTTTTCAATAGCAGGAAATATAGTAGATGTTATTTCTCGTGAAATACGAAAGGCAGAATTGATAGTGGAGGATGGTGTAATTGTGAGTATCACTCCGAAGGAATCTGTTCCCGATTGCTATATCCTTCCGGGCTTAGTTGATGCGCATATGCATATCGAAAGCTCATTATTAATTCCAAGTCGATTTGCAAGTTTAGCAATTAAACAAGGAACATTAGGCTTGGTTACGGACCCACATGAAATTGCAAATGTATTGGGTGAAATAGGAGTCGACTTCATGATTAACGATGCAAAGAAAATTCCTTTAGAAATTCGTTTTGGTGTTCCTTCATGTGTTCCAGCAACTCGTCACGAGACTTCAGGATTTGTATTGGATAGTAATATTGTGGAAAGTCTTTTGAAAAGAGAAGAAGTTGTTTGCTTGGCAGAGGTTATGGATTTCGTTGGCGTTATTGAAGAGGATCTTGAAGTCATGAAAAAGATTGTGGCTTGTAAAAAAATGGGAAAGAAAATTGATGGTCACGCACCTGGTTTAGTAGGAGCTGATTTGAAAAAATATGTTGCTTCGGGTATTTCAGCAGATCATGAATGTTCATCGATTGAAGAAGCTCTTGAGAAGATTGCTTTGGGTATGATGATTCAGATAAGAGAGGGTAGTGCAGCAAAAGATTTTGATGCACTTTATCCTTTGCTGGAAACTCATCCTGAAAAAATAATGCTGTGTACAGATGATTTGCATCCTGATGATTTAGTAGAGAAAGGACACATCAATTATCTAATAAAAAAAGGACTGGAAAAAGGACTTGATTTGTTTTCATTACTTCGAGCTGCAAGCTATAATCCAATTCAACATTATGGATTAGATTTAGGTTTACTTCAGGTAGGCGATACGGCGGATTTTATCGTTGTTGATAATCTAGAGTCTTTTTCTGTGGAACAGGCTTATCGAAAAGGGGAATGTATTTATAAAGACACGGAAGTTTTATTTGAGGTTAACAACGAGATCATATTAAATAATTTTAGTCGTAAAGCCATTCAGTTATCCGATATAAGAGTAGAACCACAAAAAGGTAAGATTCGGACCATGCTTGTAAAGGATGGAGAATTGATTACTGATTCGATTTTGTGTGAACCTAAAATTCAGGATTCAAATGTTGTTTCTGACGTTGAGAATGATTTACTAAAAATGGTTGTGATGAGTCGCTACGATAATGGAAAACCTGTTATCGGATTTGCTAAAGGTTTTGGATATAATAAAGGAGCCATTGCGGAAAGTATAGCACACGATAGCCATAATATTATTGCCGTTGGAACAAGTGATGAAGACTTATTAGAAGCGATTAATACTTTAATAGAAATGAAGGGTGGAATTGTAGCAGCTAATGAAGGAAGAACTGAATGTGTTAATTTAGAAGTGGCGGGTTTAATGTCTAATAAATCAGGCGAGGATTTAATTCAAGATTACAAAATATTAAGTGATTTTGCTTCTGATTTTGGTTCTAAATTTCAATCACCTTTTATGACTCTTGCTTTTATGTCCTTATTGGTAATTCCAAAGTTAAAATTATCAGATAAAGGCTTATTTAACGTAAATGAATTTAAAGTGGTTAATCTTTTTAAAGAAGAGTAAACTATCTTGGAAAAAAAATATTCTGTGATAAAAAACAAAAATATAGATCATTTAAAAACTCTGGTTTCAGCTTTGCCTGAAGAGCCAGGGGTATACCAATATTTTGATGAGAACAATACGATTATATATGTAGGAAAAGCAAAGCGACTCAAAAGAAGGGTTGCTTCCTATTTTAATAAAGTTCATGATTCAGCGAAGACCAATATCATGGTTCGGAAAATTGTGGATATAAAACACATTGTTGTAGAATCGGAGGGGGATGCGTTATTATTAGAGAATAATCTGATAAAAAAGTATCAGCCCCGTTACAATGTTCTATTAAAAGATGATAAATCTTTTCCTTGGATTTGTATTAAGAAAGAAGCTTATCCAAGAGTTCAGGTAACGCGTCATTTGATGAAAGACGGATCGGAATATTTTGGGCCTTACACAAGTGTTAAGATGGTTCGAATTTTAATGGATATGATTCGTTCTTTATATCAATTGCGAACTTGTAATTTGCGATTATCTGATGAAGGCATTAGAGATTTAAAATTTAAAGTCTGCTTAGAATTCCATATTGGTAATTGTAAGGCTCCTTGCGTAGGTAAGGAGAGTAGAGAAAGCTATGAGCAAACGATTCAAGATATTCGCAATATTCTAAAAGGTAATATCGGAACTGTTACTTCTCATTTAAAGGAAAAGATTCAAAATTTAGCTGCAGATTTTAAATTTGAGGAAGCTCATATTATTAAAGAAAAACTTGAACTACTCGCAAAATATCAAAGTAAATCTACCATTGTAAATCCTTCAATTAATAATATTGATATTTATTCGATTCTAGACGATGAGAATTTTGCCTACGTTAATTTCTTGAAAGTTGTAAATGGTGCCATTATACAAGCGCATACAATCGAGATGAAGAAAAAGCTGGATGAATCGAAAGAGGATTTATTAGCTTTGGCAATAACGGAAATACGTCTGAAAATATTTAGTACAGCAAAAGAGATATTGGTCCCATTTGAATTGGATTTACCTATTCAGAATATTCGTTTTGTAGTTCCTCAACGTGGCGACAAGCGAAAATTATTAGACCTTTCGCTTCGCAATGTGAACTATTACCGTCTCGAGAAGTTAAAGAAGGGTGATAAATCATTAAAACAGTTACATTCGGATAGAATTGTTCAAACTATGAAGACGGATTTGCGACTAAAAGATGCTCCAGTACATATCGAGTGTTTTGATAATTCGAATATCCAAGGTGCACACCCAGTTGCATCCTGTGTTGTGTTTAGGAATGCGAGACCCTTCAAAAAAGACTATCGCCATTTTAACATCAAGACTGTCGTTGGGGCAAATGACTTTGCTTCAATGGAAGAAATTATATACAGACGATATAGGAGACTGCTTGAAGAAGGGAAGAGCTTGCCACAATTGATATTAATTGATGGTGGTAAAGGGCAGTTGGGTGCAGCTTTAAATAGTTTAGATAAATTAGATTTACGAGGTAAGATTTCAGTTATTGGAATTGCAAAGAGGCTAGAAGAAATCTATTTCCCGGGAGATCCATACCCATTGTATTTAGATAAGAATTCTGAAACCTTAAAAACCATTCAACACCTAAGAAATGAATCGCACCGTTTTGCAATTACATTTCACAGACAAAAACGGTCAAAAGCTTTTATTAGCTCAGAATTAGATAAAATTCAAGGAATTGGACCAAAATCAGTTCAGAAATTAATTCAAAGGTTTAAGTCGGTGGACAATGTGAGGATTGCCACAATCGCAGATTTAGAATCAGAATTGGGAAAATCAAAAGCTTTAACTGTCTATAAACATTTTAATTAACGAGTTTAATTAATTGAAATGTTTATGTGAGTTATGCTTGTAATCAGTGGTGCGATTTTCTAGAATAATGCCTTAATTAACTGATTTTCATCTAAATTATTAAAGTAATCATCCAGTTTAAGTTCTTTAAGTGCCTTTAATACAGTGATTTTGTCATGATTGATATTCTGTAGTATGTTTTTTAAGGAATTTATTCTTTCAAATTTGATGCAATTACCATCAAGCTCTACTTTTTGAATCAAGCCTTTCTCAATTTTAAGCTTTACATCTAAAAGAACACCACCAGGAAAATTGGAAAGTTTCTCGAAACTATAATTGGGAGAGTAGCCATAATTCCATTCCCAATTATTATATTTTTCGGACATTAGTAGTTCTATCTTTTCTTTATCTAGATTATTCAATTCAAATGCCTTAGCATCAGGAAAACTGATACATAGCTCGTCGATGATTAGCTTACTAAAAGCATCAAGCGATAGAGGAGAGGAAAGATAATCTGATATATTTGTTACACGACTTCTAATCGAGCGTATGCCTCGATCTTTAAATTTCAAGGGATTTACTTTCAACAGTTGATTTAATCGCTTTAAATCGCTTGAAAAAAGCATTGTGCCATGCTGCATGATCTTACTTTTAAAAACATGTGAGGCATTTCCTGAAAACTTCTTGCCATCGATCGTTAAATCACTTTTTCCTTCAAATTTAGCATCTACTTTCAGTTTTTGCAGTGTATCAATAATGGGCTGACTGTATTTTTGAAAATCAACTAGCTTGCCTTTTTCTCCTCTCTTGATAAAGCAGTAATTCAAATTTCCTTCATCATGAAAAACAGTTCCGCCTCCCGATAACCTTCTAACAACGGGAATGTTTTCTTCTTCTGTTTTTTCAAGGTTAATCTCAGCTAAGGTATTTTGATGTTTGCCAACGATTAAAGCGGGGGAGTTTGAATACAAAAAGAAGAAATCCTCTTCGTAGTTTTTTAAAAGATATTCTTCGCTTGCTAAATTGAAAGCAGGTTGATGTGATGAACTGATAAAATATAACATATTAGTCTTGCTTGTTTTTGTTATACAAATATGATTATTATTTATGAATTATTTTAATTAAGATTGAATTTCAATAAGGTGAGTTTGAACAGGTTTAGGTATCAAAGGGAAAAGCTTATATTTGAAGGAATATCAAAATAGTATTTTAATAAAGATTTAGTTATGCGAGTTGTGATTCAAAGGGTTATGGAAGCTGCGGTAAGTGTGGATTC
>JADGFH010001024.1 GCA_016743925.1 Labilibaculum sp. | reverse complement strand
ACCATGAACATGGTAGATAATCTTTTTACGAAATAGCTTATCGACTAATGAAAACAGGATGTATTTACGATAGAAACTACCTTTTGATGCCCCGTGAATATGAATAATTTTTATTTCCGAATCGATTAACAAACGAAAGAAAAGCTCAAAAATGCACAAAGGGAACCATATCGTATTCAATAACTTCGAGTCGAAACGATGGGTAACAATTAGCTTAAACGGATTTATGTATTTTGAATAGTTATTCACACACAACCCAATTCCACCTTTGCTATTCTTATTTCCTGGCGCTATAAATAAAACTTCTTTCATTTTGGATTTTTCGATCAAATAATTTACTTAGACTTCTTAGCTACTACCTACGAATATTGATCAATTACACAAATGCTTACTTTTTTACGATCTGTTTTAAACCTTTGATGAACAGGTTGAATGTACTGATGCCATAATCCAAGTATTCGAGAAATATTCTCATACTTCCCTCCTTTAGTATTAATTGAAATTCTTGGTATTTCGTAAATACTTTGAAGATCGTTCTCTACTAATGGATTGGTTGTAAAAGCCATTTTATAATTATTTTCCTTTAAAAATTCCAAATCCCGATCATCGTAATCTCCATTCGGATAGGCAAAAGATTTAATCTCTGTACTTAACCATGCTTCCAATGTCTTTTTAGAATCAGAATACTCAAAAGCCAACTCTTCCTCTGTACACTTAACGCTTATTGGATGATGGTATGTATGCGATCCGATTGTTATCAAAGAATGTTGGTGCAGAAATTGTAAATCACTCAAATCTATTGCTGATCTTTTTAACTCATGCTTGGAAACAACCTTATTCAGATAAGCTATTCTTTGGCTATTTCTCATCAATTTCAAATCTTCAACACTCGTTATCTCATCAAATTCTTTAACTATATAAGGTGCATATTCCCACCAATAATTTCCTGTCACAACTGGTTTTACAGGTACAAAAATTGAAATAGGAATTTGATATTTCTCGATTGTAGGTAGTAATTTCAAATTTCCTTTCCATCCATCATCAAATGAAATAAATACCATTCGTTCATCTATCTTTTGTCGCATACTTTTCAATATAAGTAACTCATTTTCTGAGATAAACCTAAATTTATTTACGCTTAAAAAATGAACGATTCCCGTAAATAAAATAGGGGATGGATTGTGAAAATATATTGACAAAACATGATTGTCAAATTTTTCCAAACCAGATTTTTTGAATAGAAAAACCACTATAAAACCAAGAATGTCAGCAATTATTTTTTTAAATTGTCCCATCTTATTTAGCCTTCTGCAATTTATCCAATACGATTTGATCCTCTTTCTTCAACCGATACAAAAAATAAGGTAATGCCATGAGTGATTTCAATCGATATTTAAAGTCAAAGCACATAAAGTATCGATCAACTTGGTCGGTAAACTGGAATTTATACGTATCTAATCCTAAACCAAAAGATAACTTTTGCTTTTTATCCTTAAAGCTTGATTGTATCGTTGAATCAATACAATGTATGCCAGCTCCGTATTTTCTATAATTTCGATCAAAAGCTGCATCTATTCCAATTCTTTCACCCTTCCAATCGATACTTGTTGCATAGGCAACTGCCTGATTGTTGAATTTAACGAAAACAACATGAGACGGAAAGCACTCATACATTTTTAAGTGGAATTGTGCTTTTTCTACATCACCATATAGAAAACTCTTTCCATCCGTTATTTTAGACTTGGCTATTCTTCTAATTTCCTGTAAGTTTTCTTTATTTATTTCTTCGTAGCAAATCTCGAAATCGAATCCATTCTTCTTTATTTTTCGTAATGTTCGACGTAAATCTTCTCTGAACTTTCTAGAATATACATTATTCGCGAAGGCCTCATAGTTATCATGCTTATCTATTTGAATAAATGGAGCTCCAGCATAATTGAAAAATTTATATTTATTTGAAAATATAGAATTCTTCGGAAGATATTTTAAAAATAAGAAATGGTATTTGACATTTTTCCTTGTCCATAGAGCTAAAT
>JADGFH010001023.1 GCA_016743925.1 Labilibaculum sp. | reverse complement strand
AGGATTAAAGGATCTTATTTCTTCCTTTTTTTCCATTAGGTAATCTTTTATCAACTTAATTTTTTCAAAACTATTGATCTCTTCTTCCGATAGAAAATGAATTGATTTAACATCTAAATTTAGATGACGTTTAATTCTTCTACCTCCAGATTCTTCCATCCCTTTCCAGTTACTGAAAGATTCAGATACAAGTGAATAAGTAGGTATCGTACTAATCGTTTTATCCCAATTCTGTACTTTTACAGTGTTCAAACTAATATCAATTACAGTACCATCGGTACATTTCGAAGGCATCGAAATCCAATCTCCTATATTTACCATTTTATCAGCAGAAAGCTGAATGGAAGCAACAAATCCAAGTATGGTATCCTTAAAAATTAAGAGGATAACTGCAGCAAAAGCTCCCATTCCTGCAATTATATTCAAAGGTTTTTCATCAAAAAACAGAGCAACTATTGAAATAATTCCCATCGCATAGAAAAAGATTTTTACAATCTGCAAAAAACCTTTAATGGGCCTGGTTTTGCTAACTGGCGTGGTATTGTAGATATCATTTCCTGCATTTAAAAAAGTATCAATAAGCATGATTGCCAAAATCACCATATAAACAAAGGCTCCATTTTGAAGAAAATTGTTTAACTCTTGATGATCAATTAATCCAGCACTAAAATAAATAATTGAAGCAGGAGCAAAGTGAGCAATTTTATCGAATACTTTTCTTTCTAATAAAATGTCGTCCCAATGTGTTTTTGTTTTTCTTACAAGTTTGGTGATGATGGATATGAGAACTTTTTTCGCAATAAAATCAGCAATCCAAGCGATAAGAACAACAATAATAATGGCAATTATAGATTGTAAAATGATTGCCCAATATTCTGATATGCCTCCATCTATTAACCAATTCTTTAATTGAACGCCTAAAAGCTCTTTCATGAGATATTATTTTATATGTTTTAAATAAAAAGTCTAAGGTATCTATTCCTGCTTGCAATTGAAAAGTGAAAGTCAGAATATTTTGTACTTTTAGCTTATAAATAACAAAACCAGAGCTATGAATAAGAAAGGATGTTTATTTGCGGTACTAATATCGATTACGAGTTTCGCTTTTGGACAAGTTAATTTTGAGGATTATTTTGAGAACAAGACTTTGCGAGTTGATTACCTAATGGGAGGAAGCGCGAAAGAACAAACCGTATTTGTTAAAGAATTAAAGGAAGAACCATTTTGGGGAGGCAGTAAAACGAACCTGATTGATCAGTTTGGCTTCGGAACTTTTAAATTTAAATTGTTTGATGCTGAAACTAAAGTCTTGTTGTATTCTAAAGGATTTAATTCTTTGTTTCAGGAATGGCAAACAACAGCGGAGGCCAAAGAATTAAAAAGAGCTTTTTATCAAGTTAACGTGATGCCTTTTCCTAAAAGACCTATTTTATTCGTTTTAGAATCGAGAAAATGGAACGGGGAAATGGAACAAATATTCGAATATGAAATTGACCCGACCAATTATTTTATCGGTAAAGAAAAGCCGAGTGAAATCGTATCAAATCGTGTAATGGGAGAAGGAGATCCTGCAACAAGTGTTGATGTTGCCTTTATTGCAGAAGGCTATACGCTTGAGGAAATGGATAAATTTCGTGCAGATGTGAAACGAATTGTAGGTTACTTGTTCGATGTTCCTCCTTTTAAACAATATCAGAATAATTTTAATATTTACGCTCTGGAGGCAATTTCAGAAGAGTCAGGAACGGATGTTCCAGGTGAGAATATCTATAAAAACACAGCGGTTAATACCACGTTTTATACTTTTGATATTGATCGATATTTAACAACATTTGATATTAAAACCCTGCATGATATTGCAGCTAATGTTCCTTACGATCAAATTTTTGTTTTGATAAATACCAAGCGTTATGGAGGTGGAGGTTTTTATAATTATTACACAAGTTGCTCTTCAGATCATCCGCTTACCTACGAGGTTTCGAGCCATGAGTTTGGACACGGATTTGTTGGATTAGGAGATGAGTACTATTCTTCTGAAG
>JADGFH010001022.1 GCA_016743925.1 Labilibaculum sp. | reverse complement strand
TTAATGCAGTTTCGTATTTATTAAAAGTGGAGGACTAAGATAATGTATCTTAATTCACTAAAACCTGCAGATGGATCTAACAAAACTGGAAAGCGAGTCGGTCGTGGTATCGGTTCTGGAACTGGTAAGACCTGTGGACGTGGACACAAAGGTCAGAAATCTCGTTCTGGCGGCACTGTTATGGTCGGTTTTGAAGGTGGACAAATGCCACTACAAAAACGTTTACCAAAAATTGGCTTTTCATCTCGTGTCAGTATTATTAGCGATGAAATCCGTTTGCACGAATTGAATCGCTTTGATGATGTTGTCGATTTAGAAGCACTAAAAAAAGCAAACTTAATCACTAAAAATATTAAGCGTGTCAAAGTGTTTGCTTCAGGTGAAATTACTAAAGCATTAACTCTGAAAGGAATTAAAGCGACTAAAGGTGCACAAGCAGCGATTGAAGCAGCTGGTGGCAAAATAGAAGATTAGTAAAACCTGGCTTAGTCAATTTAAGTGTATTGTTAAGAGCTATTGTTTTAATTTTTAATTGAAAGAATAGTTCAGTAGAGAAAGGGACGATTTGTGGCAGCATCAGCAGCTCAATTGGCCAGTTCATTAGGAGGCGGCAAACTCTCTGAGTTAAAAAACCGTCTCCTTTTTGTTCTTGGTGCATTATTAGTTTTTCGTATAGGAACTTATATTCCAGTTCCAGGTATTAATCCTGTCGCTCTAGCTGCTCTATTTGATCAGCAGCGAGATTCCATTTTGGGCATGTTTAACATGTTTTCTGGTGGTGCACTGGAAAGACTATCTGTCTTTGCATTGGGTATTATGCCTTATATCTCTGCTTCGATTATTATTCAGCTTATGACTAAGGTTATTCCTACTCTAGAACAACTGAGTAAGGAAGGACAAGCTGGCAAAAGAAAAATTACACAGTACACTCGTATTGGAACGGTTTGTTTGGCCACTTTCCAAGCTTTGGGTGTTGCGATTACCTTAGAGAGTCAAACTGCTGGAGCAACCAACGTTGTTGTGGACCCTGGCTTGATTTTTCGTGTTTCTACAATAGCAACTCTAGTGACAGGAACGATGTTTCTTATGTGGCTGGGAGAGCAAATTACTGAACGTGGTATTGGTAACGGTATTTCGTTGATTATCTTTGCGGGTATTGTAGCGGGTTTGCCAAGTGCTTTAGGTGGCACATTTTCATTGCAAAGTGAAGGCACTATATCATCAGGTGTTCTTTTACTGTTAATTTTGATTATTATTGCTGTAACAGCCTTTGTTGTGTTCGTAGAGAGAGCGCAAAGAAGAATAACGGTTAATTATGCCAAGCGACAGCAGGGCAAGAAAATGTATGCGGCTCAATCATCACATTTACCTTTAAAGGTGAATATGGCGGGTGTTATTCCACCTATTTTCGCATCCAGTATCATTTTATTTCCTGCAACAATTGGTAAGCTATTTGCCAATTCTGAAGGCATGGGTTGGATGCAATCAATGGCAGATGCTATTTCTCCAGGTCAACCTTTGTATGTTTTGTTTTACGCGTTAGGTATTTTCTTTTTCTGTTTCTTCTATACTGCAATTATGTTTAATCCAAGAGAAACAGCAGATAATTTGAAAAAGTCAGGTGCATTTATTCCTGGAATTAGACCAGGTGAGAATACATCACGATTTATTGATGCCATTATGAGTCGGTTGACTTTAATTGGTGCAGTTTATATTACAGGTGTTTGTTTATTGCCTGAATTTTTGATTCTTAATTGGAATGTGCCTTTTTATTTTGGTGGCACATCATTATTGATTATTGTTGTTGTTACGATGGACTTTATGGCTCAAATTCAAACCTATATCATGTCACATCAATATGAAGGGTTAATGAAAAAAGCTAATTTAAAAAGTACTAAGAAATAATATTTTAACAACAAATATAAGTATTTAAGTTTTTATATTTAGAGGTGTCACATGAAAGTACGTGCTTCAGTAAAAAAGATTTGCAGAAACTGCAAAATTATTAAGCGTAAAGGTGTAGTACGCGTTATCTGTACAGATG
>JADGFH010001021.1 GCA_016743925.1 Labilibaculum sp. | reverse complement strand
GCACAATAGAACAGTATTTCCATGGGTTAAAAAGATTTTTTCTATTCCTTAAATCAACAGATATAAACAGACTTGAATTTGTTGAGAGAGATCACTTGGGAGCATTCATCGAATATTTGCAGGACGATAATTTGATGCCGTCTAGTATTAACGGATATTTAAGCTGTTTGTATCTGTTTTTTGGATTTCTAATTGAACAAAATGTAATCAATTCAGAAATCATGAGAAATAAATTCAGATTAAAAATGCCGGACTTACTCCCCAAAGCAATAGACCCAGATGATATCAAATCTCTTTTGTCCGTTGTGGATACAACCCGGGAACGAGCATTAATTCTGGTTCTTTTAAGAACGGGTATGAGGATAGGAGAATTGCTGAGAACTAAAATTATAGATATTAATTTTTCTGAGAGAAAAATCCAAATTCCCCAGGCTCAAAAAACCGATGAGGGCCGGATAGTATACATGAGCGATGATGCCTGTATAGCCTTAAAAACCTGGCTCCAAAAAAGATTGCCCGATAAAGAATACATCTTCTACGGCAGTGGTAATCGTGAAAGGCTATCATATGCCCAGTCCAGAAAGTTGTTTGTAAAATATTTAGAAAAAGCAAATTTGTCCAATAACGGATACACATTGCACTGCTTAAGGCATACTTTTGCCAGTGAATTATTAAATGCAGGGATGAGACTCGAATGTCTGCAAATTCTTTTAGGCCATCAAAATATTGAAGTCACAAGGCGTTATGCAAGGCTGACCGATAACACCAGGAGAGAAGAGTATTTTAAAGCGATGGGACTGATTGAGAGAGGAGAGGTCTATGGCTATTACCGATTCCATAATTAATTATCGCCGGTTTTTAAAAAGAAAGAACTGTTCTATAGGAACTGTCAAAAATTATATGAACGTTTTAAAAAATTTTGTTGTCTGGGTTGATGTTCCTATCGAAGCCGTGAGCAACCAGCACATAATGGTTTACATAGATTTCCTTTTGGAGAAAAGACTAAAACCAAAGACAATCAATAATAACCTGGATGGAATACGGGGGTTTTACAATTTTCTTCATAATGAAGAAAAAGCGGTTGGGGACAATCCGGTTAAAAAAGGTTATTCATTGCGACTTGGCAATCCCTTGCCAAAACATTTGAGAGATGAGCAGGTGCAACAGTTGTTCAACCACATTTTGAATCATCGTGACCGAGCAATATTTATGCTGATGCTGCGCTGTGGCTTGAGGGTTGAGGAAGTTGCTAATATTACTTTGAATGCCATTGATTTTAGACGAGGCCAAATTTTAGTGTTCAAAGGAAAAGGCTCAAAAGGACGAGTTGTTTATTTTAGTCAAGATACCTATGATGTGCTAAAAATATATTTAAAGGATAGAAAACTTTCCCGTGCGCAATCAGTATTTTTGGTTGAGAAAGGGCTCTATAGAGGCAAAGCGATCTCAGTTCGTGGTATTCAAAAACGTATTGAGCATTATTCTAAGAAAAGTGGGGTTGCAGTTTCTTGCCACCAACTGAGACACACGATGGCAACTCAGTTATTGAATGCGGATGCAGACCTTGTTACGATACAGGACTTGTTAGGGCACAATAGGATTACGACAACCCAGCGATATTGTAAGGTATCCAATTTGAAAGTACAAAGGGATTACCACAAGGCAATGGAACATATCCTGGAAAAATAGATCTCCGGAGCTTTTATGAAAAAGGAAGTTTACCAATTTATAATGGGGGACTCTGTCCCCCAAACCCCCTGGGATTTAACGCATTGAGGGCCGAAGCATGTAAAAATAGGGGCAGTGCATTATGCACTACCCCCATGCTTAAGCCACCAGCTTCGGCGCTCGGGTTGCTTCCCAGCAGAGCCCTATCCTCCGAGCTGGTAAAGATAGAATACCAGGGTGTTTAATAATTGCAAGATTTTGAATTAAAAATGGATTTTCGAAAAGAAAACATGTTTAATAACAGCAAGAAAACGGAGCTTATTGCCATAAATAACATAACATATTAAATTAATAAGAAATATCGAGTTTTGTTACGT
>JADGFH010001020.1 GCA_016743925.1 Labilibaculum sp. | reverse complement strand
ATACTGGTTGTGGTATTCCTAAAGAAAAATTTGATATTATTTTTGATCGTTTTTCTCAAGTTACAGATGAAAATTTTCGTGAAGGAAATGGTTTAGGATTAAGTATTATTAAAGGCCTAATTTCACTTCTTGGAGGTAATATAAGACTTGAATCGACAGTTGATGTTGGAAGCACCTTTTATTTTACTATTCCTTTACCAGACTCAACACCTTTAGAACCAACACCAAACAGATTACATAATAGAAACGAAGAATATGATTTCTCTGGCATTAAAATAATTATCGCTGAAGATGATTTGACAAGTTTCTCTTTTTTGAATGAAATATTACTTCATACAAATGCAATTATTCAACATGTATACAATGGGGCCGAATTATTGAAATCATTAGAAAAAAATAGTCCCGATATCATTCTTTTGGATATCAATATGCCAATTATGAATGGATATCAGGCAATTAAAGAAATTCGCAAAACAAATAAAGATTTAACCGTAATAGCTCAAACAGCTTATGCTATGCAAGAGGAAAAAGAACATATTTTAAATGCAGGTTGTGATGACTATATTTCAAAACCAATTAAGAAAAACGATCTTTATAAAATTCTATCTAAACATATTTATCAAGAATAAAATCTGAAATTAATTCATTGATTATTTTTCACAGTCAATTTTTCTAAAACCCATTTATTAGTTACGCTTTTAGGTCTTATTATTGGCTGTCCTAATCCCTGTGCAAGTATGTTTTGGGCACAAAATCCCATTACTCTTGAAACGCCAAATAAAACGGTATAATAATCAAATTGATTCAATCCAAAATGATGAAGTAAAGAACCTGACATTGCATCAACATTAGGATAAGGATTTGCAACTTTCCCTTCTTTGTAATTCTTTAAAATATCTGGAACAACTGTGAATAATTTTTTGGTAATCTTAAAACAACTACTATCAGAACATCTTTTTTCTCCAAACTTCATAAAAGCTGAAAAACGTGGATCCGTAACCCTCAATACAGCATGCCCATATCCTGGAATCACCTTTCCTGAATCTAAAATATCAAGAACATAAGCTTTTAATTCCTCTTCACTAACCTGGTCAGTAAGTTGTTCTTCTATTTTTAATATAAATCGTAAACATTCCTGATTAGCCAAACCATGCAATGGTCCTGCTAATCCATTTAATCCAGCTGAAACAGCATAATATAAATCAGATAATGCTGAGTTAACAACGCGAGAAGTAAAAGCACTCACATTTCCACCTTCATGATCACAATGCAGCACCAAATACAAACGCATTAAGTCTGCAAAACCTTTATCTGCATCAGGAATTCCAAGCATGTGAGCCAAATTCCCTGACCAATCAAGCTTAGAATCATGAGCAATCAAATCACCATCTCCAAATCGGATACGATAAATCCCAGCAGCTAACGAAGGTAATTTCGCAAGAATGTTTAAGGCATCTTCGAGTGTGTATTTCCAATAATCTCTTTTATTAATCCCTTTTTGATATTCACTTTTAAACACAGATTCGTTTTCCATACTTAAAATCCCAAGACTCAACATTGTCATTGGATGTGTTTCCCTTGGCAAATTTCGCAATACGTCCCAAACATATTGTGACACTAGTGCTCGCTGATTTAAATCATTCTGAAATTCTGCGAGAGATTCTGCATCAGGGAACTTCCCTGTACTCAGCAAGAAAAATATTTCTTCTGGCAACTTATGCGAAAAGTTATCTGTGGTGTATTCTCCAATATGCAAACCAGAGTACGGGTCAACATAGGACGTATTGCAAGCTAAGGCCACTAAGCCTCTCATTCCGCCATAAATTTGACCAATACTAACTTCTGAAACTATAGTATTTCTTCCTGCTACAAAAATACAATCTATTTCTTCCTGTAATTCGATCAAATGATCATGAATTCCTTCTTTAATACTGGACATATCAACCAACTTTAGCAGTTACAATACAAACCATAAAACAGTGTATAAAACTACACTTTATAGGGGCAAGAGGAATATATATAAGTTACGACAATTTGCTCAATTATTC
>JADGFH010000240.1:3849-8333 GCA_016743925.1 Labilibaculum sp. | reverse complement strand
ATTATAGCCTGCCTTTCAAAATCCGAATGAAATGTTAATTCCGAATAATGAATTAATGAATCAGTTTTAGATTGAGCATTAATCAAATTTAGGAAAGCGAGATTTAAGATAAAAGTAAGTCTAAATAGTTTTTTCATGTTTCTTCTTTAAAAGTTTAATGAATCACAACTTATGGGGATGTATTGTGCAAGTATTTATATTTAATAGAGTTTGAAAGTAGTTATCTTTCTTAATTGTTCCAAGAAATCATAAGAAAAGATATTTGTAAACATTAAAGTTTATAGGTGATCTATTTTGGAAACTTTTTGAATTGCTGGTAGTTTGTTCTATATCTGTTGAATTTTGTTGAGGTTTTGGAGCAGGATTGGGCTAGAAGACGTAATTCTAGAATAAGAGTCTGAAATCTTCTGTTTTCATATTCTCATAACTCAATATTTCACTCGAATCAGATTGTTTTTTTATTTCCCAACAAGTAGAATTTACCTTTATTATTAAGCAGTCATCTTACAACATATTTAAAAGCTATTGGATGGTAAAGCTTCAGAGTAATTAAGAAAAGAAATTTGTTAATTAATAAACCTGTAATCGAGCAGAAATTTCTTGAGAAGAACTTTTTTTTGATGTCTATGATGATAGATAATTGTTTGGTTTTATCCTTTTAATGAGTTTTTAAAAAGTATCTTTGCTAAAGAATTATTTGTGATATTAATTATCCCTTGGCATTATTTTAACGAACTAATAATGTTATTATAATGTCAATAAAATAAGGAGAGAGCACCTATTCACATGGAGTATTAAAGATGCTGTAAATGTTGATAAAAGTGCAATGGTAACACGTATTATCTTAATAAAGTTAAGGAATTAGTAAACTAAGTAGGTTTATTAGATTTTGTTTTTTTACTCCATAAATTGCAGGAATCAGATGACAAGATTCTTTCCTTTATGCAAAACCAACCAATGACTACAGATATTAAAATAAACAGACCAGAACCGATTGAGTCTGGAAAACAATTAGCAAAATTTAATCGATCTACAGATATCGAGCTTACGATTAGGGCATTAGAAGAAGGTGAGCAGATATTAATAACTTCGTTTTATAGCAATGGATTGACGCTTCTTAAGGAGTTGCAGATGCATCTTAAAAGTAAGTTTCCTAACAAGTCTTTTCAGGAGCAACGTAAGTTTCGATCAGAATATCGTAAACTGTCCAACCTTATTTTAATAGAAGTTGTAAACCATAAATTGGCAGTGAGAAAATCACCAGCTATCGGTTGGTTAGAAAAGCTTTATCCAGAAACTAGCGATTTTTTACTGTCCTTTCCTCAGGTACAAGGACTAAATAGTTCTTGGCAATGGTACCAAAATGGGATTTCGATTCCAGCATTGCGAAATAAATTACATCCTTATTACGGTACTTATTTCCCTACTCGTTTTGATCATTTGAAACTTTTCGATAATTGGTTGAAACGTTACGAAGGACCTAAAAAGTCTGCCATTGATGTAGGGATTGGAAGTGGCGTTCTTTCCTTCCAAATGGTATCTCATGGTTTTCAGAAGGTTTTTGGTACCGACACAAATCCGAATGCGATTGTTGGACTAAAAGATTTTATGGGAGCTACAAAGTTATCTAGAAAAATAGAATTAGATTTTGGACATCTGTTTGGGATTTGGGAAAAGCAGACGGAATTGATTGTATTTAATCCACCTTGGTTACCAGCAACGTCTAAGATGGATAGTATTGATGAAGCTATTTATTACAAGGAAAATCTATTTCCTGACTTTTTTGCAGAAGCAAAGAAAAGGCTGCTACCAGAAGGTAAACTTGTAATTATATTCTCAAATTTAGCACAAATAACCAATGTGACAAAAAACCATCCAATAGAGAAGGAGATAGCCGAAGGAGGAAGGTTTCAATTGGAAAGATGTTTAAAGAAAACAGTGAAAGCTGCTTCTGATAAAACAAAACGAGATCAACATTGGCGTGCTTCTGAAGAAGTAGAGCTTTGGATACTGACCAATAAGGAAGATTTGAAGGAGTAAGGAACTACTGTTGATATAAAATAGAATAAAAAAGCCACCTTTTGGGTGGCTTTTTAGCATTCGCTTATTTCTTAAAAATACCACTTTTAAGTTCGAGCTCACCATTTTTCAGATGCTTTAGAAGATTCATCAGTTTTGATTGCGCCGTTTCGCCCATAAGAATATTTAATCCCATTTTAGGGGGGCCAAATTCTATAAATCTACGGATAACGATATTTAAAAAATCAATTCCTGCCTGTGTTTGATCTGTGCACTGTACTTTAGTTAAGCCCAAACCAGTCAGGATATCGTGCATCTCTTCCTCTCTGAATACGAAACTAAGATTAGACTTGTTAGACCAAGGCATAGGGTAGGTAAGCTCTCTATCTTCCTTTTTTAAGATTTCATAAAAAAGAAAATATCCATTTGGTTTTAAGACTCTATTTATTTCAAAGTAAAATTTTTCTTTATCCGGCACATTCATTTGAACGTGTTGAGTCCAGGCAACATCAAAGCTATTGTTCTCAAATGGAAGTTCAGTAGCATCTCCCTGTATAAATGTCATTTTGCTACTTAGATTTACGAGTTTAGAGAGTTTGTTGGCTGTTCTTATATATTCTCCGCTAAGATCTATTCCTGTTGTGTCACAATTATATTCATCTGCAAGCATCCTACAGGATCCACCTAAACCACAGCCTACGTCTAAAACGGATACTCCTTTTTTATTTATACTATGAGCGAGTTCTCTCGAAATTGCAGCTCCTCGTACATGAAACTCATCAACACTTGCTATGTCCGATCTCTTTACTTTATTTAAGTCAATATTTTTATCTTTTAGACGTGTGATGATATCTTCATAAAGACCATTTTTAAAATACTGTGATTCTATCTTTTGAATTAAATTATCCATTTTGTAAAGTATCGTTGAGTAGTAATTGTAGGTGCGAAAAAGTGATTTTTTAAAAATAAGTAAACATTATTTAGATTTCAGATTTTACCACTCTAAATATAACGCGTAATAGATTAAGTCAAGGCTGTCGGAGTTTGTATGTTTTTGGGAGATATTACTTATTAAGGGTAAACTAAAACTGGCATCGAAATGAGAATCTGATTTTTCTTATAAAATATATTTCTCTTATCCTGATCCTGAGAACAATGGAGGGGGCAGAGTATACGAGAACGCTAAACTGTTGAATCGTAGAGGAAATTAATCTTTAACGCATCTAACCGAAAAACCATAGGACATATAGCTATTGTCGTATAACACATCAGCATGATGATAACTAAGAACTATATTCCAGGCGTTTGTTTCACTGACTTTTGTTGAACTCCAATAAAAACCGTCGGCGCCTTCAGCATTAAAAGAGCCAATGCTCGTGCGACATCCCCAAGGAAGAACGGAAAATCCACTTTCATTTGTTGCACCAGTATTAGGAGGTATCCAGTAATTGGTGCCCCTTGCTTTCATTTTTCCTCCTGCCACTTTAAGACCACCAAGATAATCGATCAATTCGTTCCATTCAACCTCTGATGGTAAATGCCAATTGTCGGGGCAAACACCTTGATCAGAAATAGGATAAACTGAGCTGCTTTTTGCGTTATGGCCCATAGCCGCCGCCCAAGTATATAATGCGTCCTTACGGTCGTATTTCGTGCTTTGATATATACAAAAAGCATCATCGGTACCATTGTCGCCTAATTTTCCCCACGAAAAATTGTCGGAAACAGAAGGTATAGCTGTACCATTGGAATACTTGGTTGTTTTTAAATTTTCTGACATCCATACTTGATTACCTATACTTACAATATCATAAATATTACCATCAATATCCGTAACAGTATTAGCCGCCAGTTTTGCAGTTACTGTAACTTTAATGGGCGCACCTGATAATGTTGTGCCATCTGACTGATATGCCTTTATGCTTAATGTTTGAATTCCTTCCGTTTCTCCTATAGTCCAAATTATGGATGCTATACCTTCCTTGTTTGTAGAAACTTTGTTTGATGATACCGAGCCTTCAGATACAGCGAAATGTACATCCAAGCCAGTAAAAACATTTCCGTTCTTGTCTTTTACCAAAACTTCAACCGGATTTGCTAATTCTGTTTCCGTTAGTGCAGTTTGGTTTTGTTCCGATAGTAATTTAATGCTTGTTGCAACAAGTTCCGAATCTTTTTTATCACATGATGAATTGAAAATTCCTATAAAATTTATTAGAAGTAATAAAAGTATAAAATAAACATTTCTTTTTTTCATGCCATTAATTGTTATCATATAATAATATGCCGGCCTTTTTATAAGAAATGGATGTTATCTATCTAGACCTTAAGTGTGTGGAATTTACCTATCTTTCCTATCATCTCCAAAAAATTATACTTAGATGTTTTGATTTGTTCATTTTGAGGAGAAAGGATATGCGATTGCTCGGGAAGCACTTTTAGAATAAAAACACTAAATGAGAAGA
>JADGFH010000240.1:0-3839 GCA_016743925.1 Labilibaculum sp. | reverse complement strand
TGGAAAAAGTAGCCATAAAGTGTTTTTTCATCGCGAGTTGCTATTCTAATTATGCTTGATTTGCTTATTTTTAATTTAAAATTGTAATCCTAAATTAAATGAAAACAGATCATTTTTAAATCTTAAAAATTGATTTGCATTATTTGTTTGCGTGTGTTCATAATTTAGGTCAAAATAAACAATATGCTTATTTCTTATCTTAAATTTACTACCCAATTTACCAATTAATCCAAAATGGTAGATCGGAATAGATTTATCAAATTCATTGTGAAATTTCTGATAAATGAAATCTTTATTCTGTGATAGTACAATGGTGTTTACGACGCCAAAACCCGCATATGGACTTATTTTTCCTTTAGTAAATAAATAATTAATGCTTAGTGGGATCTTTAAAGTTGTTAGTTCCATATTAACATCCAATTCTTCTACTTTGTTACGAACACTACCTACCGAAGTCAAATTATATCTTATGTTATTATAGGCGATTCCATATATGTCACGACCATTTGGTTTTAATGTATAGTTTGTAAACTGCTGAAATGTAAAATCAAAAATGAAGTTGATATTTTCTTGCCAGGCAATAACATTTTCAAGTTCAAGTCTCAGTCCTATCGCTTTCCCAAGGCTATAATCTGTAGTAATTCTATCTCCAAAATTAAATGAATTCCATGATAAACCTGCGTGAATACCTACATTTAGATGTACATCCTTTTTACTTTTCTCATAAATGATGCATTTTTTATCGGTACAAACCGCATCATGATATTTTTTCGCAATTTGTATAAGGGGCTTAATATGAAAATTGCAATTCGCAATCTCATCTTGAATTTTAGCATCCTGTAAAAGAAAACTCAAGATCTTTTTATATTCACTTTTTTCGAGCAGATAATTTTTATTGTTGATTGATCTCCTTTCAATCGTATTCTTAAGTTCATATATTTTTGAGTCTTTCTCTACATAATAATGATCAGTATTATCCTTTAAATAATAAAGATTCACTTTTCCTTCAACAAGAAATTCTAGGAATATTAAATTATTAGCCTTTTTTACGTCAATGTTTTTTGAAACAAAAGATTTGCCATCCAAGAACCCATATCTTGATAACTGCTGAGCTGTATATATTTTTTCTGATTTTGTTGCATCATTTTTAAAACGACAAAATTCTGAAATGTTCTTTTTAGATCTCTTACCAACTGATCCATAAATTGTATCACCTTGAATTTTTATAATGTAGCCTGGTTTCCAATAATTTTGGGTACTGCCAATGTTAATTCCGAATAAGAGAAGTAAAGTGGTTAAAATAAAAACGCGTGTCATTTGGAGGTTCTCTCTTTTAAAATTGTGAAACATAACTCTAAATAAGCAAGTTTGTAATGTAGTTATCTTTCTCAATTGATCCAAGAGATCATAAGAAAATGTATTAGTAAGCATTATACCCATTGAATGATTGGGGATTACAGACTGGAAGGAATAGGGATAATTCTATTTGTAATATGTTCGAAAAATTAATGAGAATAAAAATGTGAGCAGGAAATTTCAATAAAAAAGCATGTTTACCAAATAGGCAATCATGCTGCTTATTACTGATATACTAAATCAATAAAATAAATTTGACCGGATTACTAACTTGAAGCACCACCTTCAAAACCATCCTACAGGTGTAACCCGGCCAAACCTAACCCACTATTAGAATTATAAATTAATTACGATTCCAACCGCCACCTAAGGATAGATACAATTCTACCAAGGCATTTAATTGTTGGAATTTTGTATCAATGGTATTGATCTCTGAAGAAAGCGCATTGCTGCGAGCTGTTAATACTTCAAGATAAGTTGTGTTTTGGTAGCCGTTGTTCAGCAATTCTTCTGAATATTCCACTGCTTTGGTTAAGGCTTTCAATTCCATTTTCTGGATTTCGTATTTCTTCTGTTCCGACTCATAGCTGTACAAAGCATCAGAAACTTCTTTGCCAGCTTGTAACATGGCTTTTTGAAAGTTGTAACGCGCTTCGGCTTGTTGTGCTTTGGCTACTTCGTATTTTGTGCGGATACTTCGTTTGTTAAAAAGCGGTTGGGTCAAATTCCCAATCACGTTACTAAACAAAGAAGAAGTACTGAACCAATCATCGAAATTGATACTTTCCAAACCAGCACTAGCACTAATGCTAAGGCTAGGGTAGAAGTTGCTGCGTGCTACATTGGTCAATTCAAAAGCATTCATTAAGTCGTATTCTGCAACCATTACATCTGGTCGGTTTCTTAATAATTGTGCTGGAAAACCTGTTTGTAATGCTACTTGAATGTTTTGTTCATCTAGTTTAGAACGAACAATATCTCCTGCATTTTTTCCCAAAATCAAAGAAATTGTATTCTCTAAAAGCTTTACATTCTCTTCTAAATCTAAAAGTAAAATTTGTGTGCTGTATAATTGAGCTTCTGTTTGCTTCACAGCTGCTTCGGTTACTTGTCCAGCTTCTTTCAAACTTTTCATGGTTTCCAGACTTTCTTTTCTGGTAGTAACCGTTTTTTCAGCTACAGAAACCTGAGCATCTAAAGCAATTAGCTGATAGTAGGCTGATGTTAAGTTGGCAACCAATCCACTTTCAACTGCTCTTCGAGAAGCTTCGCTTTGCAAATAACCTGCTTGACTTGCTCTCTTGTTGCTTCTGATTTTTCCCCAGATATCTGCTTCCCACGATATGGTACCTGCTAATTGGTAATTTTCGTAGTTCGGTCCATTTCCGCCTGCAGAAATACCGCTTAGACTATTGTCGGATAATTCATAGTTGCCGCCATTTGCACCTACGCTTAAACTAGGCAAATAACCCATTTTACCTTGTTTGTAATAAGCTTGTGCTGCATTTACACGCTCTACTGCCATTAAGTAATCCAAGTTCTTGTCTAAAGCTTTATGGATTAATGTCTGCAAGTTAGAATCGGTAAACAATTCTTCCCAAGGCATATTGGCCAAAGTTGCCGAATCGCTTGTTGTAATGTTACGATATTGATCGACAATTTCCATTTCGGGTTGTTGGTACTTCTTGGCAACAAAACAGGACTGAAGGCTGAATGCTGTTAAAACCAGACTTATGATTATATATCTTTTTTTCATTATTTCGATCTAATTATTCTGCTGATTCCAATTCGTTATCTTCTGGTTTTGGAGCTCCTGTAATTTTTTCCTGTATAGACTGGAAGATTACAAAGAAGGCCGGAATTACAAATACACCAAACAGGGTTCCAATTAACATACCACCTACTGCACCTGTACCAATTGATCGGTTACCCACAGCTCCAGCTCCACTTGCAAGCATCAAAGGAACAATTCCTAGGATAAATGCGAAAGAAGTCATTAAAATTGGACGTAGACGAGCTTTTGCTCCTTCAGCTGCTGCTTGCATCAATTCCATTCCTTGTCGACGACGTTGCAGAGCAAATTCTACAATTAAAATTGCATTTTTCGCTAGCAAACCAATTAACATGATCAGGGCAACCTGAAAATAGATGTTGTTCTCTAAACCAATCAACTTCACAAAGAAAATGGCTCCAAATATACCGATAGGCAGAGATAGAATAATAGAGAAAGGCAGTATGTAAGATTCGTATTGTGCAGCAAGCAAGAAGTACACGAATATTAAACTCAAGGCAAATACCAAGATTGCTTGGTTTCCTGCTTTCTGTTCTTCACGTGTCATTCCCGAAAACTCATATCCATAGTTCGAAGGCAATGTTTCTGCAGCTACTTCTTGAATGGCTTTAATGGCATCACCAGTACTGTAACCAGGATTCACATTTCCATTGATGGTTGCTGAATTGAATAGGTTAAAACGATTTACCAC
>JADGFH010000239.1 GCA_016743925.1 Labilibaculum sp. | reverse complement strand
CAGGTTTATATTCCTAGCGAAGTTGGTACCGAACTTCATTACCAAATGACCAATGCAAAAGGGAAAATTCAGGGTATTTATTCTCAAAAAATGATATCCATTAAAAATAATGGTGGCGAAACCATTTATGAAATACTTCAAACCCATAGAGATCCAAAAGATTCTGAAAAAATCATCATTCAAGATACCATCAGCTTTCGATGCAAAGACAATGTTTTTTATATCGATATGGAAAAATATCTAAACCAGAAACAAATGGAAGGCTTTAAAGGTATGGAAGTGAAAATTACCACCGATGATTTAATTTATCCACCTAATCTTTCTCCTGGCATGACCTTAAAAGATGGTTCTATAAGCCTAGAAATTGGTTCAGGTCTTATGAATATGACCACCAATATCATTAATCGAAAAGTTGAAGCTCACGAGAACATCACAACACCTGCAGGTACGTTTAAATGCTACAAAATATCCGAAGATGTGAAAAGTAAAATGGGATTTATAAAAGTACAAATGCACAATGTTGCTTGGATTGTGAAAGATATTGGGAACATCCGAAGTGAATCATACAACAAAAAAGGAAAGCTGGATACAGTTACAGAACTGGTTAAGATTGTGAAATAAGCAATAAGCTTCAGGTCGCCAAAGGTTCCTGTCCAATTAAATCCTTGGTTTCATCCGAAAGTGTTACATGAAGAGAAACAATATCCGATTTCATTAGCAATTGATAGTATATAGAAATAAGAGGTGCTCCTTTTACAAAAGCACCTCTTACATACATGGTTGAATAAAGTTTTTATCTTACAGTCCTTTGTCATCAATCTTCCATTCGAATCAAAAAAGCTAAATCCTAAACCATTAGCATCTGCACTATTAATCTGAATATTGAAATTATCGCTGAATAGATTTGGATATGCTAGAATAGCAAATTCCAATTCTATTTCCGGTACTTCTTCTTTTATTTTTTCTGCTAAAATAGATTTCGTGGCAAGCGTATAATAAGTTTCACATTGATTTGAACATGATCCAAGCTCATGTGAAGGATTTCTTTACAATTGGTTAATTATCTCTTACATTAAATCTTCTTTCTACATTTTTGTCTCAAGTTAACAACATATCTCTCACGTGTGTGTTTTCATGCTTGTGGTTGGTTTTAATGTAAATAATGGCAATAAGGCAAGTGGAGCCTATCAGGAAAGCTCCACATTAGTATCATTTTAATTAATATCCGCAGTTTTCGGAATAACTGGCTCCAGCGTCTTTTCGCCAATTTGGATAGGTGGAAGCAGCTATGGCATTATCAACTTGTATGCATGTAAGTAATGAATTACCATAAACTCGCATGCGTGTAAGCCTTGTGTTGTTACCATTTTTAAGATCTAATTGCTCTAGTTGGTTTGAATAGCAGTACAAATAGCTTAATAATGGATTGTTGGATAGGTCAAGGCTTGTTAATTGATTTGAGAAGCAATTTAACCCTCCTAACTTAATATTATTGGATAAATCAAGTAAGGTTAATTGATTGGTGAAACAACTAAGACTGGTAAGCTTTATATTGTTGGTAAGGTTTAGTGCAGACAGTTCATTATTAGAACATTCTAGGGATTCCAAGAGAGGGTTATTGGATACATCTAGTGATGTTAAGCCATTTGAAGAGCATTGTAAGGCGACTAATGCAGGATTATTCGAAACATCAAGGCCAGTCAATGGATTCAAATAACATCTTAAAACCCTTAATACTGGATTACTAGATAAATTTAATTGGTTGATTTGATTATATCCGCAATTAAAACTTTCCAACAATGGATTACTTGATACATCGATACTGGTTATTGAATTTTCTGTACAACCAAGGTCCTTTAGATTTGCATTCGATGTGACATCGAGAGAGGTTAATGAATTTCTATGGCATGATAAATATCGTAATGCAGCAAAATCCTCTATACCTGTTAAGTCTGAAATGTTCTTATCATTCAAACTTAAATTGGTAACATTACTGATATTGTCTGTTAGAACATAATCATCCAATACATCATCCTTTCCCATGGATATTAAGGCTTGTTCAAAATTATCATCAGGAACATAGGTTAATTTAATACAGCCCTCATCTATCTGTCCGTCACAATTGTTATCAATTCCATCATCACAAATCTCTTCTGCTCCTGGATTAATATCAGCATTGTTATCATCACAATCAATACCATTTTCATTTAGTAAACCACATTCATTAAATGTAGCATATCCATCTCCATCTTCATCAATAATAACATCACCATGTTTTAAATGAGCTTCAAGTGCATTTTCATTTATTGTAATTGAGTGCCAACTGTCATTGTCAGAATCGAAATGACATAGGGTTACTTTATTCTTTTTAGCTTTAAGCTTATTAACATTCTCCTTTGATTCAGAAGCATCCGATTCATTAGATATTAAATCCTCCTTTGTACATGAATGTATACTTAGAGACAAAACGACAATCCATAATAAATTTTTCATTTTTTTTACATTTTAAGTGCATCAAACATTTTAAATAACTTTCACATCAAGAACTTTAAGAGCTCTGATTAAGAATAGATAAACAGTGAAACACAATGGAATTTGCTCCGGCTGTAATCTTTTTTTTATTACAACGATTATAATTGTTGAGTACCGGTTTTGGAAAGTGGAAGAAGGCCACAGGATGCAGCCAATCTTCTCATGATCTAAAAGACTATAGTAAAATTACGATGTTAGTTTTAGGATGTAAATACTCAAATTGAGTATTTTGGAGTTTGAGGTCTTTTTTTCTTTACGTTGAGATTGAATATTGTGAAAAAAAAGAAGATCTGATCGAAGAGTAACTTTTATAGGAATTCGATTGAGAGCAAAAAATCCCAATCTTGAAAGAATAAGGATATACTTTATTCTAAAACCTAGCGGTTTTTTCTAATTCTTGGCTTAAATGCCTTTCCGTATTCAACAAGTTTTTCGCTTGAAGTAATCTTTAATTTTCTTTTAATATTTTTGATGTGTGTGCGTACTGTGTGATATGAAATATAAAGCACATCTGGAATTTCTTTAAAAGAAACTCCTTTGGTGTATAGAGCCAATACTTCTCTCTCTCTATTGGTTAGTAATGTATATTTATCAGCATTAAGCCTAACAAAATCATTAGTTTCAATAACAGTTTTAAATGCACGTATCGTTTTTACAAAATCAATTCCTGTCGTTTTTATTTTAAAAGTTGTATAGCCTTCTTCATCCAATCCATCAAATACAATATTGGTAATTTGATTGTTAATATTTATTGAAAATTCATTATCGAGCCATTTGCGAGCTTTTTCTTCTGATGAAAAATGTTTTGGTTCAATGCAAGAATGCATTTCTTCAAATGAATTAATTACTTTAATATGGGCGATAACATCTTTACTAACAACAAAAGCTAACTTTTCATTGCCAAACTTTTTACAAGGAATATTGACCTTTTCTTCAATCCAAAGCTGAGTTTCTTCATCTAAAGCAAACTTAAATTTTTTTTGAAGCCATAATGATTGTGATGGTCTGAATTCTTGATACAATTTAACGTATTCGAGCATTTCATTTTTAAACTCAGAAACAGAATCTGGGGAAGATTTCCAAAATTGAACAAATCTGTCTCCATCATTTTCAGAACAAATATGTAGGAATTTACCAGTATAAATTTTCCTCATGCTTACAGAGTTAAGAGAAACTAACTAAGGTTCATACAAAATACTTTTATTGAGTTTTGATTAGGAAACAGCATATTGTCAATCTCAATTGTAAGGATAGAATTCTTTGAAATAATTGGGGCTTCTGATTCAAACTCTTACCCTTTAAGAATTTCATTGAACTTATAGTATTCACTATTTTCCTTTATCATGGTATATTCAAATAGGCGTACTATATAAATTACCACAATTAAAGAGATAATAAAAACGAGTTTGTTCTTAAATTAAAATATTACAGGAAAATTTAATGAAAATTAATAAAAGTTTATCAACACTTATATTGGATTAAGTAATGATAAACAAAACATATAACTGGAGGTACAACGGCACTATCTGAATCGTTAAATAAGCTTCAAGTCACAAGTAAAACTTGGAACTTGAAGCTTGGGACTTGAAACTATTAATTCATTATATTTCTTGGTTTTCCTTGTAGCCACAAACGAATGTTCTCCACTACAATTTCAATTCGTTTATCGAATGATTCGTTTGTTGCAAATGCCAAATGAGGAAGCATTATTAAATTGGGAGCTGTAAAAAGAATGTGTTCCTTTTCCAATGGTGGTTCTTTTTCGTAAACATCAACGGCTGCACCTGCAATTTCACCATTCTCCAATGCCTCGCAAAGTGCATCACTGTTCACAACGGGCCCGCGAGCAGTGTTTATTAAAATAGCAGAAGGCTTCATTTTTTTTAATTCTTCCTTGCCAATTAATCCTTTGGTTTGATCGGTTAATGGTATATGCAAAGAAATAATATCTGAATCCTTCAGTAAAGTATCCATAGAAACGAATTCCACGCCTTCTACGCTCTTTTCACTTCTATTGTATGCAATCACTCTACAATTAAAAACTCTTGCAATCTCAGCCACCTTAAGACCAATCGCACCTGCTCCAATAATCCCCAATGTTTTGCCATTTAGTTCTGTTCCTAAAAATCCAGCTCTATCGCCTCCAAAACGAGTAATCGCATCTCCTGCAACAATTTTTCTATAAAGCGATAAAATCATCCCAATGGTTAATTCTGCTACCGACTCTGTTGAAAATCCTGCGGCATTACTAACCAAAATATTGCGCTCATTACAGGCATCCATATCAATATGATCAACTCCTGTAAAAGCAACCGATATCATCGAAAGTTTTGGGCAAGCAGCAATAAAACTTTTGCGAAGAGGAATATTACTCACGATAACAGCATCAGCACCTTCTGCTCTTTTAATCAGTTCTTCCTCCTCCTCATTCCGGTCAGTAAAAAATACCAATTCGTGTCCTAATTTTTCAAATTCTGCACGTAATTGTCCGTATTTACATGCTGTAATTCCAATGGGTTCAAGTATAGAAAATTTCATTATTCTGAAGTATTTGATTGTTTTCTTAATTGCGATCTAAAGTAAGAAATTCGTTTTTACAGGCAAACAAAAAAGCCATATTCTTAAGTCGTAATTCAATTTGATCATGTGTAATTCTCGATTGAACGATTTAAATTTCTGTTTTCATTTTTTTTCTTTCTATTTGTATGTATCAGCCAATAAAAGATAAGGATATGATTAAACACTCAGCTCTTTACGAGAAACTTCAGAAGCAATACCTTCACAAATGGGAAAACTGTGCAGAACATTTTCCTGTAACCGGAAAACGCTTTTCCTACTTCGAAAAACGAATTTGGGAAATGAAATTTGATAGCTTCCTTAGTTCGATAAAGAAAGAAGCAAATCATGAACATCCCGATAATCATAAACTCCTACAAAAATCTCAATCTTTTTTTAAGGAAACATTAAACTATTCTAACGAACATTTAAATTTCATTTTTTCTGATGATATGCTTAATGCTACAAAAAGTTTTATTCAAAAAGCATGGGAATTTGATCCGGCTTTAGGGAGCGAAGAGCTTTTTCAGGCTCTTCGAAATGTCTGGATCCTGTTTGGGCTACAATCCTTTTTCGGAAAAAAAGTACAAATAACACCATCCTTTTTAGCTTACAGTCTTCTCTATCCTTATACCGACAATCTTATTGATGATGCCAGTATTAGTAAAATTGAAAAACTTGAATTCTCGGAACGATTTGCTGCTCGACTATCTGGTAAACAAGTTCAAGCCCAATCGATATTGGAGGAAAAAATTTACGAACTGGTAAAAATGATAGAAGGTGAATACGAACGGCTAGAATTCCCTCAGGTATATGAAAGTTTACAAGCCATTCATGAAGCCCAAACCAAAAGCTTAGCCTTGGTAAGTAATAAAACAATAGTAAGCAATACAGAATGTATGAAAATTTGCATCGAAAAAGGTGCAAGCTCGGTAATTGCAGATGGCTATTTAGTTTTAGGAGATCTTAACACGAAACAGTTTCATTTTCTTTTCGAATATGGAGCATACCTTCAAATCCTAGACGATCTTCAAGATGCTCGACAAGATTACCTAGACGATATAAAAACCTGTTTCTCTAGCAAACTACCTTATGGTAATTTGGATAAAATGCTTTGTAAAACCTATTCCCTTGGCAAAAAATTCCATCAAACTTTACAGAATCTATATCCCAATGAAATTGCTTTTCAAGGGTTAATTCAGAGAAGTTCTGGCTTGCTGTTTATCGCCTCTGTTTTTGAGAACAAAGACGATTTTAGCTCCGAATTCATTCAAAAAATAGAAAAACATACTCCTTTTCGCTTCTCCTTCCTTCAAGAACGTCAAAAGGAATTAAAACCCTTTAAGGATTTGATGATGCAAAAAATGGAAGAATATCGAGACAAAGAGTTTGCCAAAATTTAGTTCTAATTTTAAACGGAAGATGCTCAAAATAAAAAAGAAAGCTATAGTAGTAAGTGTAAATTATTCGGTTATCTTTATAAACGGATTACATATCTTATGATATCAATCATTCATTATCATTTTTGTTGATGAGCTTTTATTAGCAATCTTTCATCACATTAACAGACTTCGTACTTTATAGTTGAGTTATCAGTAACCAGTCCTTCCATCAGAGTACTAAAATTTAGTACACTTAAGTACTTTTAACAAAGTGTTTATGTTTATTTTGATGACACCAATTGAATAAGTATGAATAGTAATTCAAAAGATTACTCTGGTAATAATTATATTACCAAATCATTACTTCTTACAACCGGAATAGGTAATCGCCTATCCACTTCCTGTCTTTTAACTCGATGCTTTCTCTGAGCATTCCGACTTTTCAATATTCATTTATATCATTTTACTGATTCCACCAGCATTTTAAGTAAGCTCTGTTTCGATCATGAAATTTGAGGGGAAATACTGCGAGAATTACTCATAACAAATACTCTAGTAATGAGTACTGTATCGACAAAACTTACACACCTAAAATAAAATACATGACTGTACAAGGAAATAAAGAAGTAACCATTGTTGGCGGAGGTAGTAGCGCACATATTTTGATTCCTTTTCTTTCCGGGGCAGGTTTCACGGTCAATATTCTCACAAGAAAACCGTCTGATTGGTCTAAGAACGTAGACGTTCAATTACACTCTATTCACGGGGATATTCAAGAAAAGTTTAATGGCAAACTCTCAAAAATTAGTTCGGATCCAGCTGAAGTGATTCCACATGCTAGCTTTGTGATTTTATGTATGCCAGTATGTAAATACCGAATTGCGCTCCACAACTTAGCACCTCATCTTGCAAAAAACAAAGAAGTATTTGTAGGAACGATCTACGGCCAAGCAGGCTTTAACTGGATGGTAGAAGAGATCACGAAAAAATTTAAATTGAGCAATATAACAACTTTTGCTATCGGTTTAATTCCATGGATTTGCCGAATAATTGAATATGGTAAAATCGGTGTGACTTATGGTTGTAAAGAAGTTAACCTAGTCGCAGTATCACCAGCAGATCGTTTTGCTGAACTAAATGAAGTGTTCTTGAATAACATCTGTAACAGATGGTTGAAAAAAGGAACCTTTATTCAAGCTGATAACTTCTTATCGCTTACACTGTCGGTAGACAATCAAATTATTCACCCATCGCGCTGTTATGGCTTAGCACTTAAATATGATGGAAAATGGGATAAGAAAGAAGATATCCCCTATTTTTACCGCGATTACGATCAAAAATCGGCTGATTTGTTGCAGGACTTAGACAAGGATTACTCTAAAATTAGAGAAGCAATCAAAACAAAATATCCTGAGAAAGATTTTAAGTATATGCTCGACTACATTAGCTTGGAACGACTTACTTACCAATCGGAAAACACCGATATTCGTGAATCTTTTACGACATCGCATACTTTAGGAGCAATTAAACCACCAACTGTTCAATTGGAAAGTAGCGAATGGGTTATTGACAAAGATCACCGCTTTTTTACAGACGATATTCATTATGGCTTGTGCATTGCAAAATGGCTTGCCGATCAATTGGTACTTAAGGTTCCTACTATTGACAATATTATCTCTTGGGCGCAAGAATTGCGTGGCGAGAATATCATCGAAGGAAATAAATTGCTATTGGATAGCGAAAGCCTAACACAAGAATTCATCTCTGGAATTCCCCCAGTATATGGAATCAATAGTTTGGATGAAATTGTCAACTAGTTTGTAAAATTAATTTCACAATAATAATTCGCTAAGGATGCAATATTGCTTTTATCC
>JADGFH010000238.1 GCA_016743925.1 Labilibaculum sp. | reverse complement strand
AAACGAATATCCTTGGCTAAAGTAAAACCATCCCTATGCGGCATCATAATATCAAAAATGCATAAATCATATGGATTCTTTAGAAACTCATCGTATGCCTTATCACCATCTTCACACAGTGTGGTATTGTAACTTTTTGCAACCAAATACTCTTTCAGTAGAAGTCCTAGATTAGCGTCATCTTCTGCTAATAAAATTTTAACTTGTTCCATATGTATCTATTTTTTTAAAGGAAGATATATTTCAAATTTAGATCCTTTATCAGGAATACTATCTACGCTTACCTGACCATTATGACCATCGACAATCTTTTTAACGTAGGACAATCCCAAACCAAAACCTTTAACATCATGAACATTCCCTGTATGAACTCTAAAGAAACGTTCAAATATCATTTTTTGATCTTCATTTGTTATTCCTATACCATTATCTGTAATTGAGATAACAATACCTTTATTTTTATTTCTGGTTGAGATGCTAATTTCAGGAGCATCCTTGCAATATTTAATAGCATTATCTAACAAATTTGAAATCACATTACTTAAATGAACTTCATCTGCCATAACTAAATCATGCTCAGCATCAATATTCTGGTACATATTACCTTTCCGATCCTCAACCCTTATCGTAAAGTTAGGCAATAAAACTTGAATAATCTTATGAACATTAGTAGCCTTCAATTTTAACTTCATTCTTACCTCATTGAATACAGCCATTTGTAGGACCTTTTCAACTTGATAACTTAAACGTCGGCTTTCATCATTAATAATTTTTGCAATATGATCTACCGTAGAGGCTGTAGTTGTTACTGTATTGTCTTTTAACATTTGAGAAGCCAAAGAAATAGTTGAAATAGGCGTTTTAAACTCGTGTGTCATATTATTAATAAAGTCATTCTTAATTTTCGACAATCTCTTTTGTCGGAAAATAATAAAGATCGTAAAAGCGCTAGATAGAATAAGTACCAGAGTTAAAATAAAAGCTGGCAAGAGCATAAAATAGGACTGCACCATAAATTTCTGTTGCCCGGGAAAGTAAACGTACAAATGATTCGAATTTAAACTCAAATCATCAGGAAATAATTGTTTGCTATATTTATCAAAAGAAGGATTTGTAAAATAATTCACTGAATTCTTAACATACTTGCTATTTGATCTAATCGCATATTCAAACTTCAACTTAATTCCGTTATCAGTTAGTTTCTGCTCTATTACCTTCTTTAAATCATTCATATTTATCCTTTCGGATAAAGCTAAATTAGAGCGTGCCATTTGATTTACAAATTGACCTACCTGATAAGATCCACCACCATTTACCCCTTTATTAAACTGGGTCTGTAACTTTTTAGCTGCCTTTGACAAACCACTCAATCCTTTCGAATTAAATTCCGCCTCAGCAATTACAGAATGCGTACTTCCACTAGAAATGCTTAATGTTGCCATTTCGTGTAAGTTCGGATTCATTGGAATATTAATATTCAGACTTGAACTTGATTTGCTTATCTTATTCGAAGACTTATTATTGGAGAAATTACTATTGTAATTATATCCCCCTTTGGTCATGTCATCTACCTTGAGTTTTTTCACAACCTGATCCAAAGCTTTACTTACCGTTATGGCAAATTGCTCTTCTTGAATTTCAGATGCCTTTTTAAAGAAATTAATCTGAACCAAGATAAGTCCTGACAAGGAAATACAAAGTACAATTGTTACAAGCCAAATATATTTTTGATTCATAGATACAAATATAAAAAAAAGAGATTGCGAGAAAGCTAGCTTAACAATCTTTAACACAAGTTAAATGATCACTTATCTAAAGTAGTATTTGCTAATTAAATAACGAATGCTTTCGTAGATCTAGATTTAATATATATTAGCAAAAAACAGTCAAAAACAGATAAATTTCACAAAAAAACTATTTGAAGTTAATAATTTGACACTATATTTGCCTCTGGAGAGCGAATCTATAAGAAACAATCTCCTTGATTAAAAATTTTGGTTAATAGTTAGATGAAAGGGCGGTTGTGGTTACCGTCCTTTTTTTGTGCCTAATTCTCAACTAAGAGAACTTATTCGCCACAAGACACAACAATTCCATTACAGCCTATAAAGCATGATATATCTGATTAAAAAAACTTGGATTATTAGGAAGCCATTTCCCTTTGACGAATACGTATTAATGCTTCTTTTGCGGCCTTTTGCTGAGCTTCTTTTTTGGAAGTTCCTTCTCCGATACCCATTTTCACTTCTTCTACCTCAACCTCTGATGTGAATATTGGCAAGCGCAAGACTTTATCAAGTCCTCCTTCTTGAGTATCAAAGAATACATCTTTTTTGTTTTTTTGTGCCCACTCTATCAATTTACTTTTGAAATTGGTTTCAACAGTAACCACTTCCTCTAAATCAATATAGGTTTTAAAAACTTTATCTTCTATAAATGCTCTAGTAGCATCGTACCCCTGATCTAAATAAATTGCACCAATTAAAGCTTCAAAAGCATCACCATAAATATGCTTATTATTGTTCAAATTTACATTTGCAACAACTTGTTTGTTCAATTCAATTTTAACAGCAAGTTTATTTAAGGATTCTCTACTTACGATTTTAGATCTGATCTGAGTCAAAAATCCTTCATCTTTATTTGGAAAATATTTGTAGAGAATGTCGGCAATTACAGCACCTAGAATTGCATCTCCAAGGTATTCGAGACGTTCATTATTTAAACCGTAACCATTTTTTTTAATCGTAGCCGATTTGTGTATGAAAGCAAGTTCATACAAGTCAGGTTTATTTGGTTTAAACCCTAAAAAATCAAAAAACAATCCATAAAACTCCCTTCTCGGAAAGAATAAAAGTTTTATGGATTGAAATATAGACTTTACCACAAATTACTCAGTAAAAGGTTTGAAAATTACCGAAGCATTGTGTCCACCAAACCCAAAAGTATTACTCAAAGCAGCGCGAATTTCACGTTTTTGAGCTTTATGAAGTGTTAGGTTTAGCTTCTCATTGATATCTGGATCACTCTCTCTGTGATTGATTGTAGGAGGAACTGTTTGATTCTTCATTGCTAAAATACAAGCAATAGCTTCAACAGAACCGGCTGCACCCAATAGGTGACCAGTCATCGATTTAGTAGAACTAATGTTCAATTTGTATGCATGTTCTCCGAACACTGTTTGAAGAGCTCTAGTCTCTGGAATATCACCAACAGGTGTTGATGTTCCATGAACATTGATATAATCAATATCTTCAGGTGTAAGGTTAGCATCGCTTAAAGCCATTTTCATAGCGTTAATGGCTCCTCGTCCGTCAGGATGAGTTGCTGTTAGGTGATATGCATCACCTGACATTCCTCCACCAACAATTTCGGCGTAGATTTTTGCTCCTCGTTTTTTAGCATGCTCATATTCTTCGAATATTAAACAGCCACCTCCCTCACCCATAACGAAACCGTCACGAGTTTTACAGAAAGGACGAGATGCACTTTCGTACTCCTCATTATTAGTAGACAGTGCCTGCATAGAATTAAATCCACCCAACCCAGCTTCATTAATAGATGCTTCAGAACCTCCGGTGATAAAAATATCAGCCTTACCCAAACGGATATAGTTCATCGCATCAATCATAGCGTGTGAAGCGGATGCACATGCAGAAACAGTACCATAATTTGGTCCTTGGAAGCCATATTTCATAGAAATATGACCGGCGGCAATATCAGAAATCATCTTAGGAATGAAGAAAGGAGAGAAACGAGGAGTTCCATCCCCGTTTGCATATCCTGTAACTTCATCTAAGAATGTTTTAATTCCGCCAATACCAGAACCCCAGATTACTCCGGCCCTTGTCAAATCTTCCGATTCAAGATCAAGTTTTGAATCCTCCATAGCTTCTTTGGTAGCTACCAAAGCGTATTGAGCATACAAATCTAACTTTCGTACTTCCTTACGATCGAAATAATTTTTAGGCTCGAAATTTTTAACTTCGCAGGCAAACTGAGTCTTGAACTTTGAAGCATCAAAATGAGTAATCTTTCCAGATCCACTCACTCCGTTCTCCAAATTTTCCCAATATTCGGCAATACTATTACCAATTGGGTTAATTGTTCCTAGACCAGTAACCACTACTCTTCTAAATTCCATAAAAAAGGTTCTGGTTAATAATTACTTAGCGTTCTCTCCGATGTAAGAAATAGCGTCACCTACTGTACCAATGTTTTCTGCTTGATCGTCTGGAATAGCGATGTTAAATTCCTTTTCGAATTCCATGATCAACTCAACTGTATCCAATGAATCAGCTCCAAGATCGTTAGTGAAACTAGCCTCAAGTGTTACCTCAGTTTCGTCCACACCCAACTTATCGACTATGATAGCTTTTACTCTAGATGCAATATCAGACATAACTTTAAAATTTTAAGTGATTAAATATATAAACTAATTAATTTTTCAACTGTGCAAAGAAATAAATTTACTCTAAATAATTCAAATTTATTTCACAAAGTTGCGGTCAAAGGTAATTCTTTTTCCTTTTCTGCGAAATAATTCCCCTTCGAAATGCATTTTGCATATATTTGTATGATTGATACAATACTAAAAAATAACATGAAGAAAATAGCCATATTTGCCTCTGGATCAGGAAGCAACGCAGAGAACATTGCAAGATATTTCAGCAATAAACCTAATTTTGAAATTTCTGCAATTCTTTCTAACAACGCTAATGCTTTTGTGCTATCCAGAGCAGAAATCCTAAATATTCCAACTTTCGTTTTTTCACGTTCAGATTTTAACGAAACGGACAAAATTATTAATTTTTTAGCCGAAAAACAGATCGATTTTATTGTTTTAGCAGGATTTCTATGGTTACTTCCTCTAAATTTATTGCGAAACTTTCCGAATTCTATTGTTAATATTCATCCAGCTCTACTTCCTAAATATGGAGGAAAAGGAATGTACGGAATGAATATTCACAAAGCGATTGTAGCGAATAAAGAAACAGAAACTGGAATTACTATTCACATGGTAAATGAGAAATACGATGAAGGCAAAATTGTATTTCAAACAAAATGCGATGTTTCACCAAGCGATACTGCGGAAGACGTAGCCGAGAAAATTCATCAATTAGAGTACGAATTTTTCCCTAAGGTAATTGAGCAATTACTCTAAAGTAATTGCCTCTTCTTCATTAAGCTCTTTCATTAAACTCTTCATCTCTACCTGATATCTAACTTCGTTCTCCTTTTTAACTGGAGAAACAGGAGGCGATTTCACATTTAAAGGATTAATTGCACTTCCATTTTTATAAACTCTAAAATCTAGGTGTGGACCAGTTGATAAGCCAGTACTCCCAACGTAGGCTATTGTTTGTCCTTGCTTAACTCTAACTCCCGATTTCATACCTTTTGCAAATCGCGACAAGTGCATGTATGTTGTAGTGTATACACCATTGTGTTTAATCTTTAAGTAATTTCCGCCACCGTTTTTCTGATATCCTCTTTTAATGATTACGCCATCTCCAATGGTATGAACAGGAGTTCCTGTTGGTGCAGCATAATCGACTCCATGATGAGCGCGATATCGTTTCAATACAGGATGATATCTTCGGTTTGAAAATTTAGAACTAATTCTAGAAAATCGAAGTGGGGCTTTTAAAAAGGCTTTTTGTAAACTCGTACCTGCCTCATCAAAGAATCCATCCTTTTCATCTTCAACAAAAGCAAATGCATAATTATTCGACTTATGATGAACAAAATTTGCAGCGATTACTTTCAGTTGATGAATCGGCTTATCATCAACATAAGATTCTTCATAGATAATATTGAATTGATCACCCTTCCCAATGCCAAAGAAATCGATAGTCCATGCATAAATGTCAGACAACTCAACAGATAGCAAAGGATCTGCTTCAGCTACCACCATCGCATTCCACAATGAGGATTCAATACTACCTTTAATTTGTCTCCTATGTTTAACAATCTCCTTTTCGCCCTTAAATACATTTAAGGTATCACGTAAATCAAAAACGATGTATTCAACAGGTGTATTTTCGTAAACAAAATATTCTGGGGTCTTTATGCTATCCTTTGTAAATAGAACTGAATATTCATGTCCAGACTTAATTCTACGAACATTAAATATCTTCTTGGCTTTTCTAGCTATTTTATCAATTGTTCCGAAACTAACATCATATTGTCTTAAAATTGTAGATAAACTATGATTTCTCTTTACTCTATTCGTTTCTACATTAAATTCTTCAATTGGAAATCCATACTTTAAATGAATCTGTTCTTTTTCCGTTGTATCAATTACAACTGTTTCCTGTGCAATTTCTTTTACTGGATTCTCTTTCGAAAGCCATTTTAAAACAATTAAACCTAAAAGAACTGCTCCTGCAATCAGGAAGAATTTATAATTGAAGAATTTTTTCATCATGAATTGTTATTTTTTAAAAGCTTAAAGGTATAACTATTTTTATAGTTACACAATAAGCTCTTGCCCATCTTTACTGATTTAAGCTTTTTTAAGACTTGATTTTATCAAATCCCTGACCGTATACTCCCATAACACTTCCCATAGAGATAAAAGCATCAGGATCGACCATTTTAACCATACGTAAAATGGCTTGAGACTCTTTCTTTTTCGCCAAAACCATAAGCACATTCACATCTTCCTCGCTATATCCACCTTTACCATTTAAAATAGTAAGGCCCTGATCAAGTGTATCTATTACCTCTTTGCGAATTTCTTCAGGTTTTCTTGTGAAAATAATCAACTGTACGGATTGTTTACTACCCTCAATTATCATATCAACACAGTAAGCACTTACACCCATGGTCACGAAACCATAAACGACCTGCTCAATTGAATTTTCCAAGAAATATGAAGAAGAGATAATGATAACGTCGATGGTTAGTAATAATTGCCCGATGCTATAATTTTTGTACTTATTAATCATCATGGCAAGAATGTCTGTACCACCCGTACTTCCGCCCCTTGAAAGAATTATACCTGCTCCAGCTCCTGCCATTATTCCACCAATAATAGCACACATAAATCGATCGGAAACCAATGGTTCTGTTATTAAGGACTGAAATAGCCAAAGAAAAAATGAGATTACGAATATCCCATAAATAGTTTTAATTCCGAAACCAAAGCCTAACACTCTTAAGGATGCTAACAGAAGAACCGAATTAATAACAAAAACACTATAACCAACCTTAACACCAGCAACATAGTAGATAATCGTTCCTATTCCCGTAACTCCTGAGCCTACAATTCCAGCAGGAATAATGAATCCTGTCCAAGCAAGAGATCCAATTAACAGACCTAGAGTAATTACAAAATAGGAACGTAATGTTTCTTTTAAATCTGCAGTTTGAAATAAATTTTTCATTAAAATAGATGATATAGATTAATTATAGATGTTATGCTCTTATTTCTTCAAATCCTAATCCGTAAACTCCCATCACAGAACCCATCGATATAAAGGCTTTAGGATCTATCTCCTTTATCACCTTAAAGATATGCTGTGTTTCATGCTTACGAACTACAATCATCAACATCATTGTATCTTTGCGAGTGTACCAACCAGTACTATGAAGCATCGAAATACCTCGACCTGTTTCTTCACTAAGCATTTCAGCAACCTCTTCGTATTTGGTAGACATGATAAAAAGTTGAGCCGATTGCTTGGAACCTGATATCATCATATCGATAGTATAAGCTGCTACGCCCATTTCTACATATCCATACACAATGGTTGATATGTCCTCAAAGATAATATATGAAGACGCAATGATAAATATATCGATATATAGTATGATTCGACCTGGACTAACATGACGATACTTGTTAATCATCATGGCAACGATATCGGTACCTCCGGTGCTTCCTCCTTGCGTTAATGTAATTCCGATACCAACACCAGCTAAAATGCCACCAATGATACTAGCCATGAATTTATCATCAACTAATGGCTCAGTAATCCATTGTTGTTGAAAAGATAATAGAACAGAACCAACTACAATACCAAATATCGTTTTGATTCCAAAACGACTACCAAGCACTTTTAAAGCAATTAATATCAGGAAAATATTAATCACAAAAAAGGAATAACCAACAGGTATACTTTTACCTGTAGCGTAATAAATTATCGTTCCAATACCTCCAACTCCTCCTGCTACAATCTCTGATGGAATCAAAAATGCAGTCCAACCAAAACTATAGATGCACAATCCTAAGGTAATAATAAGATAGGATTTTACTTCAGCGATTGAAAATTTCATTAAGCAATACTTATTAAATATTTAAACAAAAAAAGGGCTTTGTTTTCAGAAGAAAACAAAGCCCTTTGTATTATAT
>JADGFH010000237.1 GCA_016743925.1 Labilibaculum sp. | reverse complement strand
GGTTTAACACACCTTTCACTATAGTTCCTGCAAAAGGGACACATACAAGAACCATAAATCAATTGCCGCAAACAGGTACAATGGTTCAGCAATAAAACTTAGAAAAATCGAAAAAATATATAACTGAAACAATTAAAATAAAAGATCATGAAAACAAAATTCTACCAAATCGTATTCTTATGCATAGCATTGGTTGGAATAACCTCTGCAGCAAATGCTCAAACAAAAGCAATTGATTACAATCCATTCGTGAGTGGAAATATGGGAGCGTTTGAAACAAAAGTTGTAACAGAAGGCTCGATTCATACTTATACTTATACTGGCGATGCAGCGCTAAGTGGATCTTCTTTTGTATTTAAAGTAGTCGGTGGTACTATTATTACAGCAACTGATAATACTGCGCCTCTTGCTCTTATTGAAACAAATGGTACAGGAACTCATACTGTTGCAGAAGTAAGTGATAAAGGCTCAATAGTTGTTCTGTGGGATAATGTTCAGGCGGAAAACTATGTTGCTGTATATGAGTTATCGGCAAATGGCTGTATAAACGATAATGTGATTGGTGGTTACGAGATAACTATTGGAGCAAAACCTTTCATTGCAATTGCTTTAGCTGATGATCAGATTTGTTCTGTCGATAAGATTTTTATCGATGTTACAATAACGAATGGTACATCGCCTTGGACTTTAACATTGAACGATGGTGCTGATGATAAAACTTTCTACTTTACTACAGGAAATGTTGCTTCAGTTACAGGAACATACGATGTTGTTGTTCCAGATGTAGTTGTTGATGTTGATGGTAAATTTACATATTCCTATGAAGCTACAGGTTATTTATATACAGGACCAGGTGCTTCAAATGATTACACATTTACAGTAAATCAATTTGATGATGCAGTAACATTAGCTGAATTGAATGATCAAGGGCAAATTGAAGCAGGAAAAGGTGCTGTTACAGCAACAGTGTATCCTTTACCAACAATTGGTGTAATGGCTCAAGATTAATTGGATAATTATTAAAAAATATAAAAGCATAGGCTTTTCATTAATGAAGAAATATTTCCTACATATCATCGTTTTGATACTTGTTCTTACCGGAGCAGGATGGGAGGCTTATGCTCAAATATTACCTGATGAATCATGGAATCTTGTTGATGTGTCGGAGAACTCTGTTCATTCTTATACCGTAACAGGAGATAAGAATATGGCATTAGCATCCGAATTTGCTTGGGTGGTAAGTGGAGGAATTCTTTATACCGATGCTTCTGCAACATTGATAGCAGGAGATGGAACTACGGTTCAAGTAAATGGAGAAATAGGTAATAAATCAACTTTATTTGTGAAATGGGATGTTGGAGGTGCTGGACTAGGATATGTCTATGCTTATGAAATATCCAGCTTTGGTTGTCAGCAACCAATTACATTACAAAGTAAATATACAGGAGTACGAGTAAATAAGATTGCTGAGGCAACAGCTCGATTCCTTGCTGAAGAAACAGATTATTGTTCTGATGATGGAGGAATCTTGTTAGAAGTTGAATTGAAAGGATTAGCACCTTTCCAATTGACTTATAAGAAGGATGGTATTACTCAATCACCAATAACAGTATTGCAAACAGATTTGAAGGATTTAGATACAGATGGAGATATTGACGATTACGAATTAAATATTACAGGATGGGCTGGGATCACTGCGGAGACTAATGTTGTTTTCATGATCGAAACCATAAGTAGTGATGGAACAGTCGGATCAATCGGATCATTTGATAAACACACTGTAACTATTCATCCTTTACCAATAGTTAATGATATAGAATACTAATATGACTTTAAATACTACTGATATGAAAAAAATTATACTATTACTAACAGTTTGTTTTGGCTTTATGGCTAATTCTTTAGCTCAGGAAATTGGAGTTACGATGACTGCAATACAGAATGTGTATGTTGGTTCAACAAACACTTATAACATAGGTGATGATGCAGCCTTTACTTATGCATGGGAGGTTTATACTGATGCTGATTGCACTGTAGGTAATGAGGCTGGAGCAGAAGCTGTTTTTACTGGAGCAAAGAACACAGCTTCAGCTATTATTACTTGGAATGGCCCTGGTGGCTTAGTCGCAGATAAGGACTACTATCTTAAGTTAACAAAGATTAGTAATGACCATACTTGTAGTAATTTTAAGATCTTACATGTGATATTGAAAGCTACTAATGATATGGATGTGGTATTTGCGAATGCTACTTCAGAAGATTGTTCCGTTAATTTAACAGAATTGAATATTGAAATTCCAGTAACATTAAGTGGAGCAGAATTAGTTCACGAAGCAGGTAAAGTTGTTAGTGTTTGGTATACAGTGAATAGTTTAGTTGAGGCTGATGCTGTAGAGTTGCCTGTAAGTTTAACAGCTGATGCAGATGGTAATTATTCTATTACTATACCTAATGCAGACCTAGTTGATCTTAATCCTGAAGCAAGTCAAGATTATGTAGTTCGTCTTTTCAAAGCTAAGGACGGTTCTGGAGCGATTAAAGACTTGAATGCAACAAATCATGTTCACACAAGAACTTCTTATGCTCTTCCTACTATTGAAGACATAAGCTTCTAATTAATAGTTAAATTAATATGAGAAAATTACTCACATTATTAATATTCACCATTGGATTTGTTGGGCTTGCACAAGCCCAACAGACCCAGACTGTAACTTCGGGGATTACCAAAACCTATACGGCTAATCCTGCTGCTGGAATAACGGCTGACCACTATGTGTGGCAGTTGGTTGATGCTTCAGATGTTTCAGTAAGAGATTTATCTGCAGAGACAAATGCCACTGTAAGCATTACTTGGGATCTAACAATAGGAGCAACCTATCGTTTAAAATCTCAAGTGGTTGATGATAATAACTGTAGTAGTGAATTCGTGTATGTTGATGTAACAATTGCTGGAGATGCTTCGATCATGTTTGCTGATAAGGCGGATAATGACAATATCACGGATTGTTCTCCTCTTTTGGGAGATACACCAATAACAAGAAATTTTGATTTAGTTATTACCGGTGGTGTGGCTCCATTCGAGATTACGTACAAGTTGACCGATAAAGATAATGTTGAATCGACCTTAACCAAGACATTTGGTGTTGCAGGCGATCCTACTCCTTTAACTGGTGTGTTGTCAATAACAGATTTTGAGAATACTAGTGGAGGAAATCAAGCAGTAATTATTGAGCTAATTAGTGGTACTACTGCAGATGGATCTACGGTAACTGTAGATGCTGATGCTGCCAACAATACAAGAAGTGTTACCATTTATTCTAAGCCAGTAATAACAAATTTAATATTGAATTAATAAAAAAGAAAAGAGTATATGTTTAGAACCTTACTTCATAAAATACTGCTTACTGCAATAGCCATCCTTCTTGGAGGATTGGCTGCTGTGGCGCAGCATTATGTAGCTAAGGGTACTACTCTTAATTTAAAAGTTGATGAAGTTCCTAATTATGCATACCATTGGTCTGTAACTCATACAACTAGTGGAACCGTGGCATATCTTACTTCTAAAACTCACGAATCAGGTAGTTATGTATTTGCCGAACAAGGTGATTATGAGGTAAAGGTATATCCGGAAGATTTAGGAACACACTGTTTTGGAGAAGCATTGAATTTTATTGTTGTTGTAGATGGCGCAGCTCCTACTGCTGTATTTGATGATTTAGAAGTACCTTATGTTTGTTCTGCTAATAATGGTGGAGATGCAAATGGGAAAGTAAACATTACCGTAAAGTATACTGGACCTAAACCATGGACATTTAAATATTCTGTTGATCGAGCACCAGCTGTTATGCCTACTGGGGCAGATGAATTGTATGTGAATGAATTTGAATTCGAATTAGAGATTCCGAATACAACAGGTAAAACACATCGTGCTGAGATTTTATTAGTAGAGGCAAAAACATTATCAGGATTAGTAGTTACAGAAGATTTAGCAAATCAAACGCTAGAAGTGGATGTAATGGCACTTCCGAATACTTTATTTGGAGATTATGCTCCGGTGATTCAAGCGGGAACAATTCAGACTTATACCGCTACAATCGAAAAGAATGAAAATTATGAGATTTTTGTTCCTACTGGAGCTACAGTAATATCTGAATCAACTAAAAAACTGAGTGATAAGTTTCATAGTGAATTATCATTTGATGTGCAGTGGGGAACCACACCTGGTGATTATCAGCTTAAGTTAATTGAACGTACAGCTTTTGATTGTGCTGGAGATACAATTTATGCGGATATAACTCTAGTTGAGTCTTTCATTGTTAGTTTAGGTGGTGATATTGATATTTGTGAAGGCGATGTTGCTGTGCTAAGTCCTACTATTGATTTTGATGCTAATTATACTTATTTATGGTCAGATGGATCAACTGGTTCTACTTTATCAGTTACTGAAAAAGGAACTTATTCTGTAACAGCGACAGATTCGGATACAGGAAAATCATCTTCTGCATCTATAAATGTTACCGTAAATAATAAACCAGTTGTTGATCTTGGTCCAGATTATGTGTTGGCTGAAGCGGAATCAAAGATATTGGATGCAGGAAATCCTGGAATGACCTACTTATGGTCTACTGGAGATACAGACCAAACAATAACTGTGGCTACAAGTGCTACTTATAGTGTTGAAGTTACAAATTCGAATGCTTGCGTTGGAACCGATGAGGTAATCATCTCTAGTGTGAATGATAAGTTTGCCATTAATCTTGGTGAGGATAAGAATATTTGTGTTGGCGAGGAACTTATTTTAGATCCAAATCCAACAATATCTCAAACCTATACTTATTTATGGTCCAATGGCGCTTCAACATCAACCTTAACAGTTACCGAGTCGGGTATTTATTCTGTAACACTAAGAGATGATGCTGGTAATGAAATGACTGATGAAATAGAGCTTACTGTTCATGCATTGCCAATTGTTGATTTAGGAGATGATATCGTATTGTACGATGGGGAAACAGCAGATTTAGATGCTGGTAATCCTGGTGCTAGTTACGATTGGAATACAGGTGAAAGCAGCCAGGTAATAACTGTTACTGATGAAAATATATATTCTGTAGAAGTAACCAATGAATTCGGTTGTAAAAAAGCAGGAGAGATTAGTGTGGATAGCAAAGATGGACATAAGTTTTCTGTTGATTTAGGTGGTGATATTGAAATTTGTGAAGGGGATAGAATTTATCTTGAAGCAAGTATTGATAGAACATTTAGCTCAGATCCTACTTATAAGTGGATTCCTTCAGAATCTACCGAAAAAGGAATATTTGTTGATAGAACTGGTAAATATTGTGTTGACGTAACAGATCCATTCGGTAATGTTGAACAAGATTGTATTGAACTAACTGTTAATTCTTCTCCTGATGTTGATTTGGGGGATGACCTAATTGTTGATGCAGGGGAAATTGTAACATTGGATGCTGAAAATGATGGAAGCTTTTACAAGTGGTCTACTGATGATATTTCTCAAACAATATCTGTTGAGCAGGCTGGTGAATACTGGGTGGAAGTAACCAATCAGCAAAGGTGTATGGGAAGAGATACTATTCTAGTAACCTATCCTCAAGGTGATCAATTTGTAGGATTGGCAACAGGATTTTCACCGAATGGTGATGGTGAGAATGATATTCTATTTGTAAGAGGAAATAACATAAGTGCAATGAATTTGATTATTTATAATCGATTAGGGCATAAAATATTCCAATCTAATAGACAAGATATTGGTTGGGACGGAACCTTCCGTGGACAAAAACAAGATATGGATGTTTACGTATACTTCTTGCAAGTAACCTTCTTAGATGGTACATCTGTGCAAAAGCGCGGAAATGTTACACTACTGTATTAATATAGTTGATGAATAAAGTAGGTTTTTACTGTTAAGTTTCATCATATTAATTATATTTAAACCCAAATAATTTGTCCCTAAAAATTAAAAGTAAAATAAAAAAAACACTTTGGGTAATAGGCATTTATTACCCATTTTTATATTTTTGCGTGGGTTTTTTCGTCATCGAATGTAAATGACACTCTATATGACAAAAAGCCCCTAAAATTGCGTATGAGGAAGAGTTTAATAGTTCTAATACTTATGTTGTTATATGGAGGTTTAAAGGTCTCCGCTCAACGCGTGCACTCTTCTCAATTCTATTCTATCCCATTATTGTTAAATCCAGCACTTACAGGTAATTCAGATTATAACCTTCGTGGAGGGATGAATTATCGCAATCAATGGAACTCTGTTACTACACCATTTGTTTCTCAATCTGTTTTTATTGATGGAAAATTATCTACTCAATTGTTAAGCTCTTCATGGCTTGGTGTTGGAGGTATGATTTTTAATGACAAAGCAGGTGAGGGAAGTTTGAAAACAACTCAAGTGATGCTTGCTGGCTCTTTAAATAAAAGTCTGAATGCTGGAAATACACTATTTTTTCACGCAGGATTAGGTGTTGAAATGGTGAACAAATCAGTAGATTACAATAAGTTAGTTTTTGATAACCAGTGGACGGGAACTATATTTGATCCTAATGAAGACAGTTTTGAGATACCTAAATCGCAATCTCTATTCTATGCCGATTTTTCGGCAGGAGGTATGATAACCTATTTTAGAGGGAAGTCAAAATATTTTATGGGAGTTGCTGTTAGTCATTTGAATCAACCAAATGAGTCTTTTTATGAGATTACAAATAATCTTAAGCGACGTTTTGCTTGGCATGGAGGTTTGGAATCGAGATTAACACCGCGATTGTATGTGAAGCCTGAGATAATGCATACAACAGAAAAAGATGCTAATGAGTGGATTGCTGGTGCAAACTTCATGATGCTATATGGAGAAAGGGGAACAATTCTTCATTATGGTTTATGGTATCGTTTTACACAGGATATTATTCCAACTTTTGGATATGAGAAAAAACGTTTAAAACTGATGATCAGTTACGATGTTAATATTTCAGATTTACAAGCAGCATCATCTAATCGTGGAGGTTTAGAAATATCGCTTACTTATAATTACAATTACTCTAACCCAAGAGAAATTCGCAAGTTAAAACGTCGCCAAAAAGTTAAGAAACTTGGTGATAAGGCTATTTCTTGTCCAAAATTCTCACACGAAGACTAAATTCAGTTATCAGTTATCAGTTATCAGTTATCAGTTATCAGTTGCCAAAAATTAACTTTGTTCACTGATTACATTCTGTCTTTCTTAATGTATTCTTTCTTTTTTTTCTCTATAATTTTACCACCAACAACAATTACAATTTCCCCTTTTACTGTTTTGGCTGAGAAATGATTGATTAATTCAAGCAGTGTTCCGCGAGCATTTTCTTCGTGAAGCTTAGTCAGTTCTCTAGAAACAGAAGCTTTTCGATCTTCTCCCATTACTTCCGCAAATTGCTGTAATGTTTTTACCAATCGATGTGGAGATTCATAAAAAATCATAGTGCGTGATTCTTCAGCTAATTCGTTTAGTTTTGATTGGCGACCTTTCTTTTGAGGAAGAAATCCTTCAAAACAGAACTTTTCATTGGGTAATCCAGAATTTACCAAAGCAGGTACAAAAGCAGTTGCTCCTGGCAAGCATTCTACGTCAATACCACTATCAACACAATGCTTTACAAGAAAAAATCCGGGGTCTGAGATTGCAGGTGTTCCAGCATCAGAAATTAAGGCTATTTGTTCTCCTGCTTTAAGTCGCTTAACGATGTTTTCAGCAGTTTTGTGCTCGTTAAATTTATGATGCGAATGAAGCGGTTTCGAAATTTGATAATGTTTTAAAAGAAAGCCAGAGGTTCTTGTGTCTTCGGCTAGAATTAAGTCCACTTCTTTTAATATGCGTAAAGCTCTTAGTGTAATATCTTCTAAATTCCCAATTGGAGTAGGAATAAGGTATAATTTTGACATGCTTAAAATTTTCTTTTTGTGATTTCAAGGAATTGAACAACTGTAGGATCTTCAAGATCCCAATTTTGATCGTTTTTAACCCAACTCATAACGGAATCAAAATTAGTAGCCTCATTTACGAATGAAATGGCAGAATGATAGGTCTCGCTATTATTCTCAAATAATTCTCGAGTAAATAAAAAACGATCATTAATACCTATGGCCGATTGAATGTCTGAAAGTTTTTGGGCTGACAATTTTTCACTAACAATTTTAATTGGTTCAGTCTGTAAATGGTCATTAACAATTGACGTGTCAAGTGTTTCCTTGTTTTCTATTTCTGTTTTTTGTTCCGACTCAATTACAAGAACCTTTTCTTTAGGTGGAGCAATTGGTTCAATATCTTTTTTTTCTTCTTTTATCGCTTCTGTTG
>JADGFH010000236.1 GCA_016743925.1 Labilibaculum sp. | reverse complement strand
GCACTTGTGTTTTAAAACGAAATTAAAAGTGACATTAAAATAATTCAAAAAAAATAAATATGTTTAGAATGCTTACAAATAGAGGGCTTTAGGCTTGTTTGGTAGAGGCTATTTACCACGTTTTTTGAATTGCGATTTGGTAATTAGAGAAAATATTAATTAGATTTGTAGGAAGAAAAAAGAAAAATTATGCAAGGAATGAAATGCAAATATTGGTGGTGGCAGTTCTGTAATCTCTCAAATAACATGAGCAGAAGTGTCCTCCGTACGTGCAAAATTTAGTTCCAAAAAATATAAAACTAAAAAGCAAGCGGCCTACTGATCTCAGTAGGCCGCTTTTTTTTTGAATCGAATTTAACCATTAGCCAAATGATAAAGTTTAAGTACCTGAAAAAAGAAATGCTTGCCGATGTGATAACACCGGTTAGTATGTATATAAAATTGCGAGACCGATTTCCGGGTGCAATTTTATTGGAAAGTTCGGATTACCACAGTCCTGAAAATGCAAGCTCATTTATTGCTTTAGATCCTATTGCCAGTATTACTTTGAAAAATGGAGAATTGATTGAAGAGGTAGAAGGCATAAAGGAAATTTGCAATGCAAGAGGAAAAGGAAAACGATTTGTATCTGGTAAACTGAAGGATTTTGTAAATCAGTTTGATTTGGAAGAAAAGGAAAACGTTCCAAAGGCAAATGCTTTATTTGGATATACTACATACGATGCGGTTCCCTATTTTGAGGATCTTGATTTTAATTTGGAAAAGAAGCAATCGGGAATTCCACAAATGTGTTATTCCTTGTATCGTTTTATTATCGAGGTAAATCATTTTAACAATACCTTGAAGATTATTGAATTGATTAAGAATGGTGATGAGTCTCGAATTCGTGAGGTTTCTGATTTGTTGAGAAACAGAAATTTACCTGCTTTTACTTTTTCTTTGGAAGGTGAAGAGCAATCTAATATGGATGATGAGACCTATAAGGATTTGGTGACAAAAGGTAAACAACACTGCAAAAGAGGCGATGTGTTTCAAATCGTTCTTTCGCGCCAATTTTCTCAAAAATACAAGGGTGATGATTTTAATCTGTATCGTGCTTTACGATCGGTTAATCCGTCGCCTTACTTGTTTTATTTTGATTACGGATCGTACCGAATTATGGGTTCTTCGCCTGAAGCGCAAATTGAAATTAAGAACGATAAGGCTTACATTCATCCAATTGCGGGTACTTTTAAAAGAACTGGCGATGCAGTTAAAGATGCTGAGTTGGCAAAAGAGTTGCTGAAGGATGAAAAAGAGCAGGCAGAACATGTCATGTTGGTGGATTTGGCTAGAAATGATTTGAGTCGCGATGCAACAAACATTAAAGTAGAGACTTTCTGTGAAGTGCAGTACTTTTCTCATGTTATCCACCTAGTTTCGAAGGTATCGGGAGAGCTGCCAAAAGATTATAATCCATTCCAATTAATGGGAGATACTTTTCCTGCAGGAACTTTATCGGGAGCACCAAAATATCGAGCAATGGAACTGATCGATAAATATGAGCCAACTGCTAGAGGTTTTTACGGTGGTTGTATTGGAGCTTTGGGATTCAATGGAGAAGTTAATCAAGCCATCATGATTCGTAGTTTTATGAGTAAAGACAACCATTTGTATTTTCAGGCAGGTGCAGGCGTGGTCGAAAAATCAAGTGAAGAGAGTGAATTAAACGAAGTGAGTAACAAATTAGCTGCCTTGCGTAAAGCATTGGCTATCGCTGTAAATATATAGGAAATGAAGATATTGGTATTAGATAATTACGATTCCTTCACCTATAATTTGGTGGAATACTTGCGTAAGTTGGGAGCTAAAGATATTGAAGTGCATCGTAATCGAGAAATCGAATTGAAGGATGTAGCTAAGTATGACAAAATCTTATTATCACCTGGTCCAGGTATTCCTGATGAGGCAGGAATCTTAAAAGATGTGATTAAGGAATATGCAGCAACGAAATCAATATTGGGTGTTTGTTTAGGAGAACAAGCAATTGCCGAAGTCTTCGGTGGAAGCATCGAAAATTTAGATAAAGTTTATCATGGAGTAGCGACTTCGGTTTTTAGAACAGATGATGACCAAGGAGTTTTGCAAGGTTTAGAGAAAGAGTTTCAAGCAGGCAGATATCATTCTTGGAATGTGGTGAAGGAAGATTTACCAGAATGTTTGACAATTACTTGTGAAGATTCAGAGGGACAGATCATGGGAATCCGACACAAGGAATATGATGTGCAGGGAGTTCAATTTCATCCAGAATCGGTATTAACTCCTGAAGGAATGAAAATGATTGAAAATTGGTTGAAAGGATAAGTCCCAAGCTACACGCTACAAGTTTATGTATTAAAAAGCTGACTGCCGAGAGCTGAAAGCTGATTGCTAATAAGAATTAACAAAGAATAGAATGCGCAATATATTACACCATTTATTCGAACATAAAACCTTAAAAAAGGACGAAGCCAAAGAGGTTTTGATTCAAATTACAAAGGGAAATTATAACGAGTTTCAGATTACCTCTTTTTTGACCGTATTTATGATGCGAAGCATTACAGTCGAAGAGCTTACTGGATTTAGAGAAGCACTTTTAGAGCTTTGTATTCCTGTAGATCTTTCGGAATACAATGGCGTAGATTTATGCGGTACTGGTGGAGATGGTAAAAATACTTTCAATATCTCAACATTAGCTTCTTTTGTGGTGGCTGGTGCTGGAGAAAAAGTTACCAAGCATGGAAATTATGGCGTATCTTCTTTTTGCGGATCATCCAATGTAATTGAGCATTTGGGTTATCAGTTTAAAAACAAAGAAGAAGATTTGAAGAGAGATTTGGATGAGGCAGGTATTTGCTTTTTACATGCTCCTTTGTTTAATCCAGCAATGAAGAATATTGCACCGATTCGAAGAGATCTTGGCGTAAGAACCTTTTTTAACATGCTGGGGCCATTGGTAAATCCATCGCGACCAAAGAATCAGATTGTTGGAGTATTTGATTTAGAATTGGCTCGTTTGTATCAATACCTATTGCAAGAAACCGATTCTAATTTTACGGTAATTCACGGTATTGATGGTTACGATGAGGTTTCCTTAACGGGTAAGGTGAAGCTGATTGGAAACCAGATGGAAGAATTACTAGAGCCGGAAGCATTTGGCAAAAGAAAATTACGACCAGAAGAATTGTATGGTGGCGAAACAGTTGAAGAGGCGGCTAAAATATTTGTTGATATTTTGAACGGTAAAGGAACAGAAGCTCAAAATTATGTTGTTAGCATTAACGCAGGCTTGGCAATTCATTGTTTGCATCCTGAAATTACTAGAGCAGATGCCATTGGAAGAGCAGAAGAGGCTTTGCTTTCGGGTAAATCTTACCAAGTATTACAAAAACTGACAAAGAGAAACTAAGCATGAGTGCAAAGCAAAATATATTAGACAAGATTGTTCAGCAAAAGCTGACTGAGGTTGCAGTTCAGAAAGAGCAAACGCCTATTTTCCAATTGATGGAAACTGAGAATTTCAAGCGCAAATGCTATTCGGCTAAGGAATCAATTAGCAATAAAGGAGCATCAGGTGTGATCGCTGAATTTAAACGTCAATCGCCTTCTAAAGGAGTGATTAACGGAACAGCCAAGCCAGCAGATGTAGTGAAGAATTACGAAGAGGCGGGAGCTTCGATGGTTTCTGTATTAACAGATGAGAAATTCTTTGGTGCCAAAACAACAGATTTCGCAAGTGCTAGGGAAACGCTTACTATTCCCTTGTTGAGAAAGGAATTCATCGTGGATTCTTATCAGATTTATCAATCTAAAGCAATGGGAGCTGATGTGATTCTTTTGATTGCAGCTATCTTAACGCCACAACGATGTAAGGATTTTGCTTTTATCGCGAAAGATTTGGGAATGGAAGTTTTATTGGAGCTTCATGATGATGCTGAACTGGAACATGTAAATAAGTTTGTGGATTTAGTAGGCATTAACAATCGAAACCTAAAGGATTTTTCAGTTGACACAGAACGATCGATCCGCTTGGCAAAGAGATTACCTGAAGACATGATTCGTGTTGCAGAAAGTGGTTTGGATAGTCCGGAGGTTGTGAAAGACATGAGAGAAAATGGATTTCAGGCATTTTTAATGGGAGAGCATTTTATGAAAACGAATTCTCCCGGAGATACATGCAAATCTTTTATTAAAGAAATTGTAGCAGCAATATAATTGAGATCTGATGATGGAGCATTTGAAAATTAAAGTCTGTGGTCTGCGCGATAAAAATAATCTTAAAGAGCTGATGGAATTGCCATTGGACTACATGGGCTTTATCTATTATGCCAAATCAGCACGCTTTGTAGGGGACGGTTTTGATGCAGATATCTTAAAAACGATTCCTTCACCTATCCGAAAAGTTGGTGTTTTTGTGAATGAATCGGTAGAACAGATTTTACTATTGGCAGAGAAATATAGACTGGATGTAATTCAGTTGCATGGCGACGAAACACCAGAAGCATGTAAAACAATTAAAGATTCAGGCTTAGAGGTGTTTAAGGCATTTCAATTGAATGAGGCCTTTCAATTTGAGCAATTGGAATCCTATCATAAAAAATGTGATTATTTTCTATTTGATACCAAATCAGAATCTTATGGTGGAAGTGGGAAGAAATTCAATTGGCAAATCTTAGAAAAGTACAAAGGAGAAACCGCTTTCTTTTTAAGTGGCGGTATTGGAATTGACGATGTAGAGGCAGTAAAAGCATTTCAGCATCCCAAGTTATTTGGTGTAGATGTTAATTCAGGATTTGAGGAAAGTCCGGCTTTAAAGAAAGTTGGCTTGGTTAAAGAGTTTGTAAAATCAGTAAGAGAAAAGAAGATGAGCGATAATAAATATGCAGTAAATGATCGTGGTTACTATGGGCAGTTTGGTGGTGCTTATATTCCAGAATTAATGCGTGCAAATGTAGATGAATTACGAGAAAACTATCTGAAAATATTAAGCTCAGAGAAGTTTCAGAAGGATTATGCGCGTTTGTTAGATAATTATGTGGGAAGACCTACGCCATTGACCAAAGTAGAGAATTTATCGAAGCGATTTGGTACCAATATCTACCTAAAGCGTGAAGATTTAACGCACACAGGAGCGCATAAAATAAACAATACCATTGGGCAAATTCTGATTGCCAAATACATGGGCAAAACACGAATTATTGCAGAAACTGGTGCAGGACAACATGGTGTTGCAACAGCTACAGTTTGTGCTTTGTTTGGTTTGGAATGTGTTGTCTATATGGGAGCCTTAGACATTGAACGTCAGGCACCAAATGTAGCTCGTATGAAAATGTTGGGAGCGACGGTCGTTCCTGCTATTTCTGGAAATCAGACCTTAAAAGATGCAACCAACGAAGCCATTCGCGATTGGATCGCTAATCCCAAGTCTTTTTATTTAATTGGCTCGGTGGTAGGTCCTCATCCTTACCCAGATATGGTAACTCGACTACAATCCATCATATCCAAAGAAATTCGGGCGCAATTGATGGTTGAAACAGGAAATCCGAACCCAGATTATGTGATTGCTTGCGTAGGTGGTGGTAGTAATGCTGCCGGTGCTTTTTATCATTATTTGGATGAAGAAGAAGTGAATTTGGTAGCGGTTGAAGCTTCGGGAATGGGTGTTGATAGTGGCGAAACTGCTGCAACAATAACCATTGGAGATCTTGGTTTTATCCACGGAAGTAAAACCATGTTGATGCAAGATGATGATGGACAAATTACAGAGCCTTACTCTATTTCGGCAGGCCTGGATTATCCAGGTGTTGGTCCGCTGCATGCACACTTAGCAGAATCGGGTAGAGCACAGTTTTTAGCCGTTACCGATCAGGAAGCATTGGATGCAGCTAAGGTTTTAGCACGATCGGAAGGAATTATTCCTGCTTTGGAATCGGCACATGCATTGGCTGCTTTGGAAAAGATAAAATTTGCCAAAGATGATGTGGTTGTCCTGAATTTATCGGGAAGAGGCGATAAGGATATGGAAACTTATATGAATAACCTGTAAAGACGCACTGCAGTGCGTCTCTAACGAATGTAACAATGAACAGAATAGATCAATTATTTCAAAATAAAGGAAAGGACATCTTATCGATCTACTTTCCGGCCGGATACCCAAACCTAGAAGATACCATTCCAACTTTACAGCTCTTGCAAGATAAAGGTGTTGATTTGGTGGAGATTGGAATTCCTTTTTCAGATCCTTTGGCAGACGGGCCTGTAATCCAATTAGCGGCAAAACAAGCGCTAGACAATGGCATGAGCCTAAAGAAGTTGTTCAGTCAGCTGAAAGATGCACGCAAAACCATTACAATGCCTTTGATTTTGATGGGCTATTGGAATGTGGTTTTTAAATATGGTGTTGATGCTTTTCTAGCAGATTGCCAAACTTGTGGTATCGATGGTGTTATTTTACCAGATTTGCCATTGGAGGAATACGAAGAAGAATTTAAAGAGAGATTTGAAAGTCATGGTGTGTACAACGTTTTGTTGGTTACGCCAGAAACAACCGATGATCGACTAGTGAAAATTGAAAAGGCTGCCAAAGGATTCTTGTATATGATTTCTACTTCAGCGACTACAGGTGGAGCAGTAGAACAAACTCAGGAGAGGGAAGACTACTTTAAAAAAGTGGCTCAATTGAATATTCCTTCCTTAATTGGATTCGGAATTCGAGATAAGCAAAGTTTTGAGCATGCTTCGAGTTTCTCAAACGGGGCAATTATTGGAACGGCATTTATAAAAGCATTGGAAGAGGGAAGTGCTTCTGACTTTATTGATGCCTTGCGCTAATTATTAATAGATAATATTCCCTTGGGTTGCATAATCTAAGGGAATTGTCATAAGGTATTGATTCTCTTTTAAGATCTATTTTGGGAAAAACTTTCTAATTTTATCGAGCAGGAGTAATTTGTTTATCGGTTTTGACACATAGTCGTCGCAGCCAGATTTAAACGCTTTTTTCTTATCATCAGCAAAACTATAAGCCGTTTGAGCAATAATTATAATAGTCTTGTTGAAACTTCGAATTTCTTTCGTAGCAGCGTATCCATCTATACCATTAAATTTGATATCCATTAGTATCAAATCAATATCAGGATGTTTTTTACAAAGTTCAATAGTCTCTTCACCTGTATGGGCTATTAAAATTTGTTTGGAAAATAGTTCAACCACAGTTATTAAGAAATATTCTGAGGCTTCATCATCTTCTGCAATTAAAACTTTAATAGGCTTAATTTTAAGTGTGTCTTTATCTTCTTTCATAGTAATCAGATTAGAAGAAACAAGCCCTATAGTCGGACTTATTGAATTGTAATACTTGCTTCGATGTAATTAACTTTTTAATTACCAAAGATTATTCAGAGGAAGTATAGCTGCGAATAGGAATATTCTACAATATAATAAAAGTTCTTGGTAATCAAAGCGAGAAAGAAGTGCCTAAAAGTCTTCCTTTCAGAAGGAATAATTTACTTGATGTAGAAATGAATTATCAAAACAATTAATTGATTTAACGAAATATATTTAATTGGGTTAAGTGTGGAATTTATTTTTATTCCAAGAGAAAAGGACCTTGTTGAACAAGATCCTTTTTATTTTGTTACATCGCTTTATTAGTCGTTTGATGCATTCGAATTTTCTCCTGAACGAATAATAACAAACCAATTGCGAATAAGATAGCCCCTATAAAAGAAATAGGTGTGGCAAAGGTAAAAATGGTAATAGGTCCAGAAAGTATTTCTGTGCCCAATTGTTGAATTAGAATAGGAACTGCAACTTTATAAAAGAATGCACCCAATAAACCAATTATAGCCCCAATTAGGAGTAATATTCCACTTGAATTGTTTTTATGCCTTACATTTAAGATACAAGCTATCGTAATTATTACTTGAGGGATAAAATATAAGAGCCCTGGTAATATTTTTGGTAATAGATTTTCCATTTATTTTAGATATTAGATTATTGATTGGGATTCTTTAACAGTTTAATTATTAAGCTTAGAAATCGTATTTGTCAAACTCAATATATTCTACGCCACTATTTGTGAAAATGATTTCCAAATACCTGATTTGTTCAGCTCCAGAATTATCTGATGTGTCAACTTTTCTGAAATAACTTTCATCGGTATTTGTAAAAAAGCTAAAGCTTGAGGAATATAAAGTAAAGAAGGGAAAAAGGGGTACGGCATACTTTACTTTCTCGGTAATATTTAAATTAGAGATGCTAACAACTTCTATTTCCTGATCGCAATAATGTTCGTCAATTAATTTGTCGATAGCTTGTAAGCTCTGAATTTTAGTGTAGAGCATATAT
>JADGFH010001019.1 GCA_016743925.1 Labilibaculum sp. | reverse complement strand
TGTAACATCTTCTAGGTATTCGTTAAGGAAACTCTGAATACGTTGATCGGCAGGACAAAGGTGATCTGCTAACAATCGTGACTTGGCACGATAGTTTTTAATAAGACTATCGGTTAACTGAATAAATTTAGGATCAGATAACTGATTTTCTTCATCTTCTTCATTAAAAATAGGTTGCCCCATTGCTGCTAGTTGAAGGTTGATATAACGAATCAAATCTTTTTGATTGCCTTTAACCTCCTTATGCTTAATTTCAATTTTGCTTGCTTTTTTACTTTGCATATGTTTCCAATTTATTTTTGCTTAAGGGAATGACGGAACCAAATTTACCTTTATTTTTTCAGCTTCCAAAAAATCCTGCATTCCCTACTATAGTTCAAAACTCTTCAATTTAACCGTGCTATTTTTAACGGGCTTAAATAGGAGGAAGCGAAAACGATTTAAGCTTGATGTTTTGAGTTTTATTAAGAGTGAATCTAAATTATATAATTTTTTAATACAATGAATCATTTAGGCGGATTTTTATCAATTTCATCTGAAATTCATGTTTATTTCTGAATTGCTATTTTAAAATTGATTTAAAGATGCTTTGTTATTGATGTTTTTTAGACATGCATATCCAAAAACAGAAAAGTATTGGTTGGTAAAGGAATTTGTATCTTGTCGTTCATAGAATTAGGTGTTAATCAGCAATAATAAGTTAATGAGTCGAGTATATACAATTGGAGATTCGGTATTGGATGTTTTTTTTGAAAATGAAAATCCAATAGAGGCAAAGCCAGGAGGTTCATTCCTAAATTCATCGGTTAGTCTGGGTAGGTTAGGAGTTCAGGTATCTTTTATTAGTGAACTGGGAGTTGATCGGGTAGGTGATCAGATTAAGAAGTTCTTACAGGACAATAAGGTTGATACGAGCCATATTTCCTATTTTTCCGATACAAGTACAAATTTAGCTTTGGCCTACTTAGATGAAAATAGAAATGCCGATTATTCCTTTTATAAAACAAGAAAAGGACTAGAGAGTAAAATTACATTTCCTACTGATGTTAAATTGGGTGATATTATTCTTTTTGGTTCATTTTTGGCTATCAAGAAAGAATTTAGAGCTTCATTACTTGCTTTTTTGCAAGAAAGTAAGCAAAAAGGAGCATTACTTATTTATGATCCCAACTTTAGAGCACAACATCTTTCTATGTTGGCTGAAGTGTTACCTTACATCAAAGAGAACATGGCCTTGGCTGATATTGTAAAAGCAAGTAATGAAGATTTTGAACTGATATGTAATTGTAAAGAAGGAGATAAGGCTTTTAAATGGTTGAGTGAATTTTCTAAGGCTAACTTGGTTTATACAGCTAATAAGTTTGGACTTTCTATTTTTAATCCAGAATGTCATTTCTATTCAGTTCCATCAATTAATCCAGTTAGTACTGTTGGAGCAGGTGATACGGTAAATGCTGCTATTGCATATTTTATAGTTCGTAATGGAATTCGACGTTCCAATTTGGCAAGTTTGACTGATGTTGATTTAGAAGATTTAGTGAAGTTTGCAATTGAGTTTTCACAAGAGGTTTGTATGATTTACGATAATTTTTTACCGCCAAGCATAGCGAGTAAATATCGACTATAAAAAAACACCCCCAGACAACAACTGGGGGTGATTTTAACTACATACATTTACAGAATAGGAACAATGGACACTGTTCTTACTCTTTAATTCTATTTAAAGTGAAAAGGTAACCCTTAAGAATAAGTTGTTTTCAGTCTTTTGTACGAACAGTTGTATTTTTCTTGTCAAGGGTGTTTTTTTATGGTGCAAGTCTTCTTAATTTCCAATCATTTTTTTTGAGATTGTATTCAAGTCGATCATTTAATCTGTTTTTTCGACCTTGCCAAAACTCAAAAAGTTCAGGAATTAATCGATAACCACCCCAAAAATTAGGTCTGGAAAAATCATTGTCATTTTTCGATTGAAATTCTACAATCATTTCATTTAATACTTCTCGATTATCTATTTCATCACTTTGTGGTGAAACAGAGGCAGCCATTCTACTACCA
>JADGFH010001018.1 GCA_016743925.1 Labilibaculum sp. | reverse complement strand
AATTTATCTTTTCCTGGTGCTACATTCAGACTTAAATTCGGACGATCGAATGATGAATTATATCTTTTAGGATTTGTTAATCCCAACTGATTGATGATATCTTTTTGTGTTAAGCTATCCGCTGTAGCGGTTAAAGCAATAACTGGTACGTGAGGAAATTGCTTCTTTAAGTAAGCCATTTTTGTGTACTCTGGCCTAAAGTCGTGTCCCCAAACAGAAATACAATGCGCCTCATCAATGGCAAATAAATTTACCTTTAATTGCACAAGCAAATAATAAAAATCTTGACTAAGCAATTTTTCAGGTGAGACATATAGTAATTTCGATTTCCCCTCTGTTATTCGCTCAATCACTCTGGCTTGCTCTTGAGAGGACTGCGAACTATTTAAAAAAACAGCATCTACACCATTTGCTCTTAATCCTTCCACTTGATCTTTCATCAAAGCAATTAAAGGAGATACTACAATGCTTACGCCTTCCATTATTAGAGCTGGAATTTGATAACAAATGGATTTACCTCCTCCTGTTGGCATAATTACAATAGCATCTTCTCCTTGCATAACAGATTGAATAACCTGCTCTTGCAATGGACGAAAATTGTCGTATCCGAAATATTTTTTTAATGCGCGTTTTGCTGTAGACATTGATCAAATTTGATTGGGGTGACAAAGCTAGTACAATTGCTGCTAGGTAAAAAATGATTTTATTAACAAGCCGGTTAAATTTCTATAAAAGACTAGCCTATTCAGCTCCCAAAAAGATGTTTTTAAAACACCTAAAATAGTTCAAAAAACTGATAAAGATCATGCAAATAAATTGATTACATATCGAGCAAAAAATTACTTTTGACGCCAACAACAAACAACAAATACTCAAGCAAAAACTATGAACGCAATTAAGTCGCTTAAGGAGACAGATTTTCTTAAGAAGCGAAGGTATGAGGCAGTAATGTTTCTACTTACCTTTTTTGGAATTTTCGGATATGTTGGCCACAACATGGGAGTAGCCAACATGCTGAATACAATTATGAATACGGCATGGGATCTTCTAATGAATACGGTATTCTACATCATGGGAATTACTGTTCTATCTGGAGCACTAGGTAAATTATTGATTGAATTTGGTGTGGTTCGTTTATTGGAGAAAATCTTAGCTCCTTTAATGAAACCATTATTCAACTTGCCTGGGGTTGGTGCCTTAGCTGGAGTGCTAACTTTTTTATCGGATAACCCTGCTATTATCAGCTTGGCTAACGATAAAAACTTTAGTAAATACTTCAAAAATTACCAATTGGTTTCGCTTACCAATTTTGGAACTGCTTTTGGAATGGGTCTGATTGTAATTACTTTCATGTCTACCTTAAAAATTCCTGGAAGTGACGAAAACCTATTTATTCCTGCATTAATTGGACTTGTTGGTGCTTTATTTGGAGCAATCGTTTCAACCAGGTTAATGCAAAGATTGATTAAAGGACATATTCCTATTAGAGAGGACAAAGATTATGAAGGAGCAACTGAAAAAATTAGCTTTAAATCGGAAGGTGGCGTATTTATACGTTTCCTAAATTCCATTTTAGATGGAGGTAAATCTGGTGTAGATTTAGGACTAGCAATTATTCCTGGTGTATTAATTATTTCTACCATGGTAATGATGTTAACTTTTGGACCCAAAGATGCAGCTTTAGGTTATCAAGGCATTGCTTATGAAGGAGTTCCTTTATTGCCTGAATTGGCCGGACACATTTGGTGGTTGTTCGAAGGATTATTCGGTTTTAAACATCCAGAATTAATTGCCTTTCCGGTAACCTCTTTAGGTGCTGTTGGTGCAGCTTTATCATTGGTAAAGGCATTTATTGCCGAAGGAATTGTTGATGGTAATGTAATTGCCGTATTTACAGCTATGGGAATGTGCTGGAGTGGTTATTTAAGTACTCACACAGCAATGCTAGACACTCTAGATTATCGTGAATTAACTTCGAAAGCATTGCTTTCACACACTGTTGGTGGGATTATGGCAGGTACATTTGCCCACTACTTTTATTTACTTGTAAGTATG
>JADGFH010000235.1 GCA_016743925.1 Labilibaculum sp. | reverse complement strand
ATATACTCCAGAAGGAACCATCAACGCATTTGTTGAGCACATGCCTCGTTTGAAAGAAATGGGCGTAGATATTCTTTGGGTAATGCCAATTTTTCCAATTTCTGAAAAGAATCGTAAGGGAAGCATGGGGAGTTATTACGCTGTAGCAGATTATCGTGCCGTGAATCCTGAATTTGGGACGATGGAAGATTTACAAAATCTTGTTAAGAAAGCTCACGAAATGGATATGCATGTAATTCTTGACTGGGTTGCAAATCATACTGGTTGGGATAATTTTCAGATTAATGAGCATCCTGAATGGTACACAAAAAACGAAGCTGGTGAAATAATTATGCCAGAAGGAACAGATTGGTCTGATACTGCCGATTTAAACTACGAAAATAACGACATGCGAGAGTACATGATCGGTTCTTTAAAATATTGGATTGAGAATGCTGATGTTGACGGATTCCGTTGCGATGTGGCAGGAATGGTTCCTACCGATTTCTGGGAAAAAGCACGCAAAGATTTAGATGCAATTAAGCCAGTATTTATGTTAGCAGAAGATGGCGGACACGAATTATTAGAAAATGCATTTGATATGGGCTATGGATGGGATTTCCATCATATCATGAACGATGTTGCAAAAGGAGAGAAAAATGCAAATGACATGGAAGCTTTTTTCACTAAAATAGATACTGTTTATCCAGCTGATGCATACATTATGAACTTTATTACCAACCACGATGAAAACTCTTGGAATGGTACCGTTAAAGAAAGAATGGGCGAAGGAGGAAAAGCCTTTGCTGTATTGACTTTCACAATGCCAGGTATGCCATTAATTTATAGTGGACAAGAAGCTGGAATGGCGAAACGTTTGAAGTTCTTCGAGAAAGATGAAATTGATTGGACCAATATGGAATTGGCTTCATTCTATAAGGAATTGATCTCTTTGAAAAAGAACAATAAAGCCCTTCAGAATGGAATTAAAGGAGGAAAGATCGTACGAATCTTATCTGATCAGAATGAAAAGGTTTTTGCTTTTTCTCGTGAGGTAGAAGGAAATAAAGTAGTAGTGATTTTGAATCTATGCAAAGATCCTGTAAAAGCAAATCTTGAAATGGGAACGAATGCAGGAAACTATGCTTGTTACAAAGATGGTAATAAGCACGATTTAACTGCTCAACTTAAGGTAGATTTGAAGCCTTGGGAATATAGAGTATATGTGAGATAAAAATAGTCAGATCGATTTCCTATTTTTAGGGAATTACATAAGCATTAAAAAAGCCATTCCCTTTAGAGAATGGCTTTTGTTTATGTATCAGGATCCAAATTTCAAAGAGATCCGGTGAAGTAATTATTTTGATTTTATTTCACTATATCTAAGCTAATTTCAGTGTCAAGCATTTTCTCTAAAGGTAAAGAGAATTTAAGATTACGGCCTATACGGGCTGCCTCATTTACCGAATAACCTTTGTGTTTAATTAGATAAGCCATAAAAAAAGTTGTCACTCTACCTGCGCTGCGACAATGTATCAAAAGCTTTTTGTCTTCTTCAATTAGTTTTGCAAATGCCTCTAAATTTTCTGGAGAATAGTCTTTAGCGTCACCTATTGGTAAGGAATGGTAGTCTAAACCTAATTCTTTAGCCATATTTTCTTCGTTAAAGGCATTAGCAGTAAAGTCCTTATTCTCTTTTTCGGTACGAAGGTTAATAATTGTACTGGTACCTTGTGATTTATACCATCGTAAGGCCTCCAAACTTGGTTGAGCACTTAAATAATAGTTTTGAAATTTAAATGAGCCTTTAAACTCTTTGATAATTTGAACAGAATCTGTTTTTACCGTTTTGTTTTTGGCATTTGAGCTAAAAGCCAAAAAAAGGCTTAGCATTAGAGCAATAATGGGTGTCTTCATTTTGTATAGTATGTGTTATGTCTTGTTTTTCCTGAACGAGGCCAAACTTCGCTAAAATATTAATACTAGGCAAGTGGAAGTTGCTGTTTTTGAATTGTGACACTTTTGATTTATTTGTTTACTAAAATAGTACCGAGTAAATAGTTATTTTGGAATTATAAATAATTGAAATCACATTCTTTAATTAATCATTTAATTCCTGATCAACCTTTTTTCGGGTTTAACAAGTTAACCATTTTGCCAAATAGTAATAGTTTTGTAGATTCGGTAGAAGAAAGTATTATTTGTAATAGTCAGTAAAATAATCTGGTAGGTAGAGTGGCGGGTGAATGACGGGTGAAGTTCTTTCTAATTTTTTGGACAGTTTAAAACTTGGTGGTAAAATTGTTTGAAACTAAAAATCGATTACCATGAAACAACCAGATTTAGGCAAAAAAATAGTTGAGCTACGATTGGCAAAAGGATTAACGCAAGAGGAACTTGTTACCAAATGTAATATTAGTGTTAGAACGATCCAAAGAATTGAGTGCGGAGAGGTTGCCCCAAGAAGCTATACCATAAAAACAATACTCGATGCACTGGATTATGATCTAGACAAAATCAATGAGTCACATGAGCGTAATTTTGTTGATTCTTTATCGGACTGGTTTCGAAATGTAATGTTGATTGACATTGATACCAGCAAGCCATCCACCTTTCTTATTCGACAGTTAAATATCGCCTGGATTTTTGGAATTTGTTACTTTATATTGGGATTTCTAGAAGCTGCTGCTGAACTTTACAGATACAAAGAGTTGGAAATGATTTTTAGCAATTACGCTTATGTGATTTTGAAAATATCTGTCCTTATTTCAGCTCTGATTTTTCAAAGAGGTTTTATATTAATAGGAGGAATATTCAAAAATTACCTTTTAAAAATAGTATCGGTGATTCTTATTGGTTTTAATGTTTTACTAATTGGCTACGATATTGCTTCCATTTTTTATGAATCATTAGAAAGAGAATTTGTGTTGTTTGCTGCCGCATTATCTTTTGGAGTGATAGGAATCATATATGGAGTTTCATTAAGCCGATTAAAAGCTTCTTTAGGTATGGCAGCGCAATATGCAGCAATATTACTAATCATTGCTGCTTGCTTTTTTCTAACCGTGATATTATCATTTATTGGAATGATAATAATTATTCCTGTTGAATTACTAGAAATAATATTGATTTTTAAAACTATAGAGGTGATCAAATCGAAAGAAACCAGTATGGCAAGCTAAGTAGCATTATTCTTAATTCAATAAGTTAGATCGAATTGTGAATTTTGTTTTTATTGTCTTTTGCAGTAGTTGTATTCTTAGTTCTGATTTTTGTAGTTTCAAGAAGTTAATTCGGTTAATAAAGTACGTATCCACATGAAAATTTTTCTGATTCTAATTTGTATTGTTATAGTTTTTAATTTTCCGATAACATAAAATAAGCATCCTATGAAAACAAATTATGGATATGAAGCTGTTTTTGATGATTCCAATGGGAATTACATTCAGCTACCTCAGATTGATTAAATCAAAAGCCCTGAATTAGGTTTTCAGGGCTCTTTTATGGCTTAAACTTTTTGCTTTACACTTTGAAGACATTTACTCATTTTTTGATAGGTTCTTTCGATATCATCGTCTAAACCAATTGAAATGCGAACCAAACCTTCCGTTAATCCCATGGTATTGCGTTCCTCTTCGGGAATTTCAGAAGAAGTACTGCCACCCGGAGCGCTGAATAGAGTTTTATACGAACCTAAACTTACGGCCAGATAACCTACATTCTCTTCTTGCATTAATTCCATAAATTCATTAGCTATTTCTTTAGTTTTCATATCAAGAACAAATAAGCCACCATAGCCAAAATCATTGTTCCCCATTTCTTTTATCAAAGTGTGTTGTGGATGATTTTCCAAACCAGGATAGGTAATTTTGTATCCATCTGTTTGCAACTTGTTAGCAAGGTAGAATGCATTGTGACTATGTTGTTTCATTCGAATGTGTAAAGTTCTCATGTTCTTTAAAATACTAGCCGATCGAAGGCCATCCAACACAGGACCAAGTAACATGGCAGCGCCATTATTTACATCATACAACGAGTTGATAAAATCAGTACTGGCACAAATAGCTCCAGCCACACAATCGCTCATTCCGTTTATAAATTTGGTTAAGCTATAAACAACCACATCGGCGCCTAACGAGAGGGGCGAGAAAATTAAGGGAGAAAAGGTATTATCCACCATCAGCATACAATTGTGTGCTTTTGAAAGATCTGATAATTCTTTGATATTGTTGATTTCGAGCATAGGATTGCTCATGGTTTCGCAATAAATTAATTTGGTATTAGGTCCAATGGCACTCTCAACCTGTTTTTTGTTATTACTGTTTACAAATTTAGTGTGTATACCAAACTGAGGAAGAAAATTTTTAAGAAAGGCATATGTTCCGCCATATATTGTTCTGCTGGCAACAATTTCATCACCTGCTTTGCACACTTGCATAATAGCTGAGCTAATTGCAGCCATTCCCGAAGCAGTTACAAGTGCACTTTCACTTCCTTCCATGCTGGCCAATGCTTGTGATAAATGTTTGTTGCTCGGATTCCAATGACGTGAATATAGATAACATCCATCAATCTCACCATCGAATACGCCCGCCATGGTTTTGGCCTTTAAAAAAGTGTACGTTGAGGAATCGGTAATGGACGGATTCACACCTCCAAATTCACCAAAAAATTGCAAATCCTGAATCTGATCTGCCGGTTTAAAATCTGACATTTTGTAAGAATTAATTACGTTAATAATTGTTGTTCTATTAAAAATGCAAAAAAAACTTGAAATTTAATACATGCGAGTATTTTATTGTGAGTTGGAATTTTGCTTTTTCTTATTTTTCATTAATTGGGTTAACAGTTGTGATAATCTAATGAAAATCAGGATTTATGATTTTGACGAATTCCCAAAGTGGATATTTGAATTTTTCTATAATTAGAATAAAATTTTCTACGAATAATATTTTCTAGTTTTGTGAGTTGCATAGATAGATCAAATTAAAGGAACATGATGGATTCACTACAAATGAAACTTAATTATATATCAGTAATTGAATTATTAACAGCTTCAATGTCTTTGATGTTGGCTGTTTTGTTTCTCTTTTCAAAATCGGAGAATAGAAAGGGCAATATGTTTTTGGGAGTCACTCTGCTGTGTTTATTTGGAGAGATTTCAGATGTGTTAGCTGAATCGGTAATTGGAAGGGATATCTGGGTTGTGCAAACCTCACTATTTACAATACCTTTTTTGTTGATATACATTCATCAAACCATGAATAGCACAATAAAAACTTGGTTTTGTCTCCTGTTTTTACCCGGAATAATTCAGAATGTACTTTTTTTTATCGGAGTGGATACTGAGCTTTTTCTTTACTTCGAATATATTTTCAATCTAAGTATATTGGTTTATATCCTTTCGGTATTAAAATCTCATCGAGAAAAAGTAAAAGATTTTTATTCTGAACTTGAACATAAATCTCTGCATTGGATTAAAGTGATTGTATTCATATTTTTTGCCTTTCATGTATTCTGGATATTAGAAGATATTATTGCAATTCAGACCGAAATTGTAATGGTGTATTTTGCGGGATTATCAAGTGTGTTGACATTTTTCATGGTGTTTTGGATTGGTCACAATGGCTTTTCTCAATCAGAAAGCTTCAAAAAGAAACTTTTTATTCATGTAAATGTTGAGGAAAATTTAATTGAGAAAGAGCAAAAAGAGAAACCTGATGAGGATATTTTAAAATTTAATTCGATCTGTTCAAAAATAGAGGAAGACAATATATATACCAATCCGAAATTGAACCTGAGATTGCTTTCAGATATGGTTGGTGTGAATGAAAAAGAGATTTCCCGATTGATTAATCAGCAGTCAAATCAGAATTTTTATCAGTTTATTAATCAATTTAGGGTTGCCGAGTTCAAAATTTTGTTGGAATCATCAATGGCAACTCAATTGTCGCTACAAGGCTTGGCTGAAGAGGCTGGATTTAATTCAAAATCTACATTTTACGCAGTATTTAAATCAATAGAAGGAATCACTCCAAAGCAGTATGAATTGCTGCTTAAAAGCTCCGAATAGAAGCAATCGGACTTCTTTGATTACCAATTTTTAAAAATTGAACGTTCATTTGTTGACCGGTCGTTTGAATCGGTTGGATGTTTAATTTCAAAAAACAAGATTTATGAGACAGTTTATTTTGATGGTAGTTTTGGGAACAATTATACTAACTACAGCATGCGTATCATGCTCAAAGGATAGTGATGATTCGGATGTGAAACCTATTGAATCAGGTAATGATCCAAATTTTAAGATCGTTGCAAATAACGATAAAGGGTTTTCTGGTGTTGATAGAAAAGTAGATGTTTTTGGCATTTCGATTTATGCTGTAAAGGCTGTAGAGGATGCTAAATTATTGCATGCAGCAAATGTAATGGCTCAATATTTAGACAATGACGAAGATGGAGTGGTTGACAATGAATTAGTCTTGGCTTCGATGAAAAAGAATAATGCATTCCTATTTATTTGGGCTTCGGAATCGGATATGGATAATATAAAGATGCCAGACAACGCTGCAGGACAAGATTTAGGTAATGATGAGACCAATCCTAATTTCGTGAAAAATGGAAAAAAAGGAGAGTTCGATGCAGCAATTGAAGAAGTTTGGCATTTGATTAATACTGCTGGCCATTGTCAGGTTTACCCAGAGGTTTTTGGAATGGAAGCAGGAACTGTTTTGGCCAATGCTATGGATGTTGCAAGAGGAGGGAAATTTTTAGAAATACCTAAAACTTATCCTGAAAATGCATGGTATTCTTACAACGATGAAACCTGTACTTATGCCGATTGCCAAACGATAGAGTACTTTTATTGGGCCATGAGTTCTATATTGGGAGCTCAGGAAAATAGAGCCAATGAAATTAATCATGAATGGAAACTGAATACTAAGGAATTAGTGAAAGAACGTGATTCTGAAATTTACAGTGTTCTAACCGATCCAAAATATAAACTTCCAACAGTATTACCTGATGGATCATATAAGCATTAATGAAGTGAATAAAGTCCCCCATTATTTATATTGGGGGATTTGTTTTAATCAAACTGTTTTGCTCTTGTTATTTTTCTTTTGTGGTCGTGGTAAAACCTCTTCAGGGAATGGAAACAGAATTGTAGAATTCTTCTCCGAAGCAATATTTGCTAATGTTTGATACAAACGAAGCTTTATTGCAGAAGGTGATTCATCGATCATCTTTCCTGCCTTTAAAAGGTTCTCGGCAGCTTCTTCTTCGGCTAAAGCGAGAATTACACGTGCTCTTCTTGATCGTTCGGCTTCGGCTTGGTTGGCCATCATTCGGCGCATATTTTCGGGTAATTGAATATCTTTAATTTTTACATCGATAATTACAATTCCCCATACTTCGGTCTCTTTCTCCACAATACTTTTTATGTTTTTTCCCATTTCTTCCCGCTTCGATAAAATAGTGTCCAGTTCCACCTTACCACACACATCGCGCAAAGCAGCTTGAGCCAATTGAGTAATAGCAAAATTATATTCTTCCACTTCTAAAACGGCTTTTTCGGGATCGCTGATCTTAAAAAATACAACACCGTCGATACTGCATGGAACGTTATCTTCCGTCATCACCTCCTGAGAATCGATATTGATGGTGATCACACGAATGTCAACAATATTAACGGTCTCCACGATTGGGATGATCCATCGAAAACCAGGATTTAGGATTTGGATGTATTTTCCAAAGCGAAATTTTAGAGCTCTTTTGTACTCGAATATAATTCGGATGCCCCCAAAAAAGAAAAGACTAATTGCAACGAGGAAAAATAGAAGGAAATTCATGGGATTGTTTTTACAAGATTATTACTATTTATGAGCTAGATTGAATTGTGAGAAGTGCTCTAGAGAATCAATGAATTTTATTTGTTCTCTGAGTTGCAGTACTTTATTCAATTTACGAAATTCTTGAGGTAGCTGCAATATTGAAAACTTATAATGGCAAAGTATCTTTCTAGCTCTGGTAACTTTTAAGAATGATTCTACTTGTAATATTTGTTCAGTTAGTTAATTTGGTTGTTTTTGAAAAAAGAGCTGTTGTTGTTTTAAGAAAATCTAATTGGGCATTACGTGAATGAGATTTGTCTCTTTTAATTATAGATATTCAGGAAGGCACTACAGGTATTTTTGCCAAGAATCCAGTTTACAATGAGAATTCGAATGCTTACATCAATTCTGTGAATAAAGCGATTCAGGATTTTTGACAAAGATTCAAAAAAGATTTACATGTTTAGTGAAATTACCAATCAATACTATGCTTTGTAGTTTATCAACTACGAAATATAGTTGCATAACTGATAATTATAGTTATATTTGAATAAATATATGC
>JADGFH010000234.1 GCA_016743925.1 Labilibaculum sp. | reverse complement strand
TTCTCTTTGTACTGGGTTTAACTCTTTTAAATATTCCATTCTATTAGGTATGTTTTCCAATTATTTTGAACCCCAAAAATAATATTTGAAGCTTAATATTTGTCTCTTTTTTTAAAATTACTAATGATTTATATTTTATACTTAGGTTTAAGCGTGTGATTATTAAAGTTTAAAGTGCTTTTGTCCTATGGGTTTTAGGAATGTTTGTTTGGTGTAATGGTAAATATTTATCTTATCCTTACTAATGATTGTTAACTCATTAGTAAATAAAGATACTGGTTAATAGTAGAAAAAACGGCTTTATTTTTTTAATATTGTAAATTAAGATCGATTATAAAATTATTCATTTATTCATATGAAACAATCAATCAAACTATTTCGGTTTTCGCTTTTTGTGATGATGGCATTTCTTACCAATCCGATTTTTTCTCAGATAACAGCACCAAAAGCATCTTTTAGATCGCTTACAAACTATACAGCTACATCTAATGATTCGGTATATGTGTTTTGTGATAATGTTGGTATGGGAGCAGGTGAATTAATTGCAAGTTCGTCGGATGGTTCATCTGGTTGGGCTTTTATTTGGACCAAATGGGATTCGGTAACAGGTAATTTTGCTACACCTGTTAGTTCGTCTGATACTCCAACAGATTCTAATTTGTCGGGTTTGCCCGATGGTTTGTATAAGGTTGAGGCAAGTAATGGTATACTTTCATATGAAGAGCAAGTTTGGGTGCTTAATAATTCAAATACAAAGCCGGTTTTTGTTCTAGATTTGATGGATTGTGTTGGCCTGCATTTTAAAGCATTATTCACACCACTAAATTTAAGATATAATGATATCTACGCAAGTGATGTAACAGAAACGGTAAGTGTTCTTAGTGAATCGACAGATAGAATTATCAGATTTTCTCTGGAACGAAATACAGATCGAATTCTTACAGCAACCGAAAATCTAGGTGCAATACCTTACGATATAGTCGAGAAAGATTTAAGATTTCAAGAAGCTTTTGAGGGTGAGATGTCATTCAAAGTATTTGTTACAGATCAATACAATTGCAGATTCGAGTCAGATCCTATTTCAACATCAACCTATGTGGTAGAAGCTGATTTTTCGATTGATCCTATGTTGGGTGAAGCTCCTTTAGAGGTGACTTTTGATAATAAATCTATTAATGCGGATGATTTTGAATGGTTTATTTATCAGGATTTTGATAGGTTGGAGGCAGGTTTAACGTCTATTGAGGGTAGTTTGTTAACAGATGGTGTATTGGTAGATGAAGATCCAATGCCCTACACATATATGCATCCTGGCAATTATTTCGTGAAATTAATTGCCTTTTCGGATAAGGGACCAGAAACTTGTGTTGACGAATTTTATTTGAAGACAGAAGGAACTCCAATTGTTGTTGATACATCTTTGGTGCAAGTGCCAAATGTTTTCACACCGAATGGCGACGGTCGAAACGATGTATTTAGAGTGAAATCACAATCGTTAAAAACTTTTCATGCTATCCTTTTAAATCGATGGGGACGCGTGGTGTACGAATGGAAAAATCCTGATGAAGGATGGAATGGAAAAATTAATGGGAAATGGGCTACTCCTGGAACTTATTTTTATGTGATTACGGCAATAGGTCGAGAAGAGCTGAAAAAGAAATACACAAAGAAAGGATCTTTCATGTTGATTCGGAAATAATAAGTAAAAGGATATAAAAAAAGGCCTCAATTTTGAATTGAGGCCTTTTTTTATTTTTATGCTTCAGCAGTCTCTTCTTCGTAAGCTGCTAGTAGTTCTAATTGTACTTCGTTAGGTACTTTCACATAAGCGTCAAACTTCATACTAAACTGCGCTCTACCTCCGGTTAAAGAGCTTAGGGAAGTTGAGTACTTGTTCATCTCTTTTAATGGAACTTTAGCAAGAATCTTTTGGAATCCTTTTTCTACTTCCATACCCATAATCATCGCGCGACGAGTTTGTAGGTCACTCATAACATCTCCCATTCGATCTTCAGGAACCAAAACTTCAATATCATAAACTGGTTCAAGAATTTTTGGACCTGCATTTTTAAAGGCAGTACTAAAGGCATGTTTTCCCGCAAGTCTAAATGAAATCTCATTTGAATCTACCGCGTGCATTTTTCCATCGTAAACCACAACGCGAATATCTCTAGCGTATGATCCCGTCAATGGACCTTCATCCATTTTTTCCATTACTCCTTTTTGTATTGCAGGAAGGAAACGAACGTCAATAGCTCCACCAACGATACAATTGCAAAACACTAATTTACCACCCCAACTCAATTCGGTAACCTCAGTTCCTCTAAGGTTAACTTTCATATCTTTTCCATGCACGTGATACATAGCAGGATCTGGCATTCCTTCTTTAAATGGCTCAATGATTATATGAACCTCCCCAAATTGACCTGAACCTCCAGATTGTTTTTTATGACGATAATCTGCTTGAGCAAGCTTTGTGATTGTTTCACGATAAGGAATTCTTGGAGTTAGGAATTCAATCTCCATGTTATCATTATGCTTTAATCTCCATCTTAGGGTATTCATGTGAAATTCCCCTTGTCCGTGTAATAGGATTTGCTTTAATTCCTTAGAGTATTCTAAAATGATAGTAGGATCTTCTTCGTGCATTCTGTGAAGCAATTCACCTAATCTCTCATCATCTGCATCATCTTGTGCTTTTACAGCTGTTCTGAATTTTGGTTCTGGGAATTCTATATCTTTATAGACGAAGTCACAATCCTTACAATTTAATGTATGGTTGTTCTTTGTGTTTTTTAGTTTTACGGTTGCACCGATATCACCAGCAACAAGTTCGTTTACTCTCTCACGATTTCGACCTGCTACTAAATAAAGTTGAGATAATCTTTCTTTTGTGCTGTTGTTGATATTTGTTAAGTCACCACCTTCTTTAATTTTTCCTGAAATTACTTTAAAATAACTAACCTCACCAATGTGTGGCTCTAAAGATGTTTTGAATACGAAAATAGAAGTAGGAGCATTTGGGTCACATTTTGCTTCTCTGCCACTTACGGTCGGAATTGCCGGCATTTCTGTTACAAAAGGAACAATATTGCCAATGAATTCCATTAAGCGTCGCACGCCCATGTCTTTTTTAGCTGAAACGCAGAATACAGGAAAGAAATCACAAGTGATCATTCCTTTTTTCATTCCTTCTCTCATTTCATCTTCTGTCAAAGTCCCTTTTTCGAAAAATAATTCCATTAGGGCTTCATCATTTTCTGCTGCTGATTCAACAAGTTCATTGTGTAACTCATTTGCCTTTTCAGTTTCTGAATCAGGTATTGATAAAATCTCTGGTTCTCCACCATCTGGTCCCCATTGATACATTTTCATTTTAAGCACATCCACAACAGCGTTAAAGTTTACGCCAACGTTTACGGGATATTGTACAATTGATACTTTGCTACCAAAATTTGTCTTTGCAGATTCGATGCAAACATCAAAATTCGCTTTGTCATGATCCAATTGATTCACAACAAAAATTAGAGGCTTATTCAATTCGGCAGCTCTTCTTCCGATAATCTCAGTTCCAACTTCAACACCATGTTGTGCATTGATAAGCATTAAGCCAGTATCAACAACATTTAATGCTGAAATTACGCCACCAGAAAAATCATCTGCCCCAGGAGTGTCTATAAAATTAATTTTTTTACCTAGCCACTCAGAGTAAAGAACAGTAGAGAAAACAGAGTTTTCGTATTCGTGTTCTACAGGGTTGTAATCAGAAACGGTGTTATTATCTTCCACGTTTCCGCGTCTTGTAATAACACCGCCTTCAAATAGCATTGCTTCAGCTAGGGTAGTTTTACCCGAGCCGGCATTGCCAATGAGGGCGATGTTCTTAATTTCATTTGATTGATACACTTTCATAATGGTAATTTTTTTGGGTTATAAAATTGTACATTTTCCATAAAAATGGATCAGAAGCTCCATTTTAGGTTATAAGGTTCTCCAAATTAGTTAACTTTTTAGTTAGATGCAATATACATTAGGATATGAGCAAGTTTAGTATTTGACTTCTTGATTAAATCGGCGTATTTTTATTCTTGTTCCTTTATTTTTGTTGTGTTTTAAGATTGTGCTTCAAGAAAAATAAAATCGCTTAATTTTTTGACAGATAATAACTTGTCTTTTCTAAACTCTTTTCCTATCTTTGTGCGCTGATTTCAAGGGGATTTTGCAAAAACACAGAGTTGAGTTGCTGTTTTTGTGAAATAATTATACCTTTGCAAACCAAATTGTTAAAAATATTTAATTAAAAAAGTAATTGTTTATATGCCTACAATTCAACAGTTAGTTAGAAAGGGAAGAGTCAAGCTTATCGATAAGAGCAAGGCTCCGGCATTGGATTCTTGTCCTCAGAGACGAGGAGTTTGTGTTCGTGTGTATACAACTACACCTAAGAAGCCTAACTCGGCTATGCGTAAAGTAGCACGTGTTAGATTGACTAACGGAAAAGAAGTGAATGCTTATATTCCAGGAGAAGGTCACAACTTGCAAGAGCACTCGATCGTATTGATTAGAGGTGGTCGTGTAAAAGATCTACCGGGTGTAAGATATCACCTTGTTCGTGGTGCGCTTGATGCTTCAGGTGTAGAAGGTCGTATGCAGCGTCGTTCTAAGTATGGTACAAAGAGACCAAAAGCTAAAAAGTAATTAATTCTAGTTTTTAAAACTGTGAGTTAGTGTTTATGTGTTGTTCTCTATTAAGTTGAGTAAATGATCGTGAGATTGTTGAAGACTGAAAAAGACAGCTACAACGAATAACTCGTAAACTAAGAAAAATGAGAAAATCAAGACCTAAAAAAAGAATTTTATTACCAGATCCAAAGTTTAATGATGTTTTGGTAACAAGATTCGTAAATGACTTGATGGTTGATGGAAAGAAGAATCTTTCCTTTAAAGTATTTTACGATGCTTTAGAAATCGTTAAGGCAAAAACAGAGAAGTTAGAAAAGTCTCCTCTTGAGATTTGGAAAAAAGCTTTAGAAAACATCACTCCAGCTGTAGAGGTTAAGAGTAGACGTGTTGGTGGTGCAACCTTCCAGGTTCCTACTGAGATTCGTCCTGAAAGAAAAGTGTCAATCGCTATAAAGTGTATGATACTTTTTGCGCGTAAGAGATCTGGCAAATCAATGGCTGAGAAGTTGGCTGCTGAGATTGTTGGTGGTTACAATGAAGAGGGTGGAGCTTTCAAAAAGAAAGAAGATACTCACAGAATGGCTGAAGCTAACCGTGCATTTGCTCACTTCAGATTTTAATTTATAAGATCATGGCAAAAAGAGATTTAAAATATACCAGAAATGTTGGTATCATGGCTCATATCGATGCCGGTAAAACTACAACTACAGAGCGTATTTTGTATTATACTGGTGTTTCTCACAAAATTGGTGAGGTGCATGATGGAGCTGCTACCATGGACTGGATGGAGCAAGAGCAAGAGAGAGGTATTACAATTACTTCTGCAGCGACAACCTGTTTTTGGAATTACGAAGATCAAAAGTATCAAGTTAATATTATCGATACTCCTGGTCACGTTGATTTTACTGTAGAGGTAGAGCGTTCATTGCGTGTATTAGATGGTGCCGTTGCATGTTTTTGTGCAGTAGGTGGTGTTGAAGCGCAATCAGAAACAGTTTGGAGACAAGCTGATAAATATAAAGTGCCTCGTATGGGATTTGTTAATAAGATGGATCGTTCTGGTGCTGATTTTTTCAAAGCTGTACGTGAGGTTAGAGAAAAATTAGGAGCTAATCCTATTCCAATTCAGATTCCAATTGGATCAGAAGATTCTTTTCGTGGTGTAGTCGATTTGATTACTATGAAAGCGATCGTTTGGTACGATGACGAGAATGGTACAAACTACACTGTGGAAGAAATTCCTGATCACTTGGTTGCTGAGGCAAAAGAGTGGAGAGAGACGTTAGTTGAAGCTGTTGCTGAGCAAGATGAAGATCTTTTAGAGCGTTTCTTTGAAGATCCAGAGTCTATTACTGAAGAGGAAATGATTAATGTTATCCGTAAAGCAACTGTTGCTATGGATATCGTTCCTATGTTATGTGGATCTGCATTTAAGAATAAAGGTGTTCAGCGTTTGTTGGATGCGATGATTACTTATTTGCCATCTCCATTAGATATTGATGCTATTGAAGGTGTTGATCCTGACAGTAAAGAAGTGGTTTCTAGACAGCCATCTGTTGAAGAGCCATTAGCTGCATTAGCATTTAAAATTGCTACTGACCCATTTGTAGGTCGTTTAGCATTTACACGTGTATATTCAGGTTCTATTGATGCTGGTTCTTACGTTTATAATGTTAGAACAGGTAACAAAGAGCGTATTTCACGTTTATACCAAATGCACTCAAACAAGCAAAATGCTATTGATAGTGTTGAAGCTGGTGATATTTGTGCTTGTGTAGGATTTAAAGATATTCGTACTGGTGATACTTTATGCCAGAAAGAAAGTCAAATTGAACTTGAGTCAATGGATTTTCCAGATCCAGTTATCGGTGTTGCTGTTGAGCCATTAACGCAAAAGGATATTGATAAGATGGGTATGGCTTTAGCTAAATTAGCTGAAGAAGATCCAACATTCCAGGTTAAGACTGACGAAGATTCAGGTCAAACTGTTATTTCTGGTATGGGTGAGCTTCACCTTGATATCATTATTGACCGTTTAAAGCGTGAATTTAAAGTTGAGTGTAACCAAGGAGCACCTCAGGTTGCTTACAAGGAAACTATTACTGGTTCAGTTGAGCACCGTCAGGTATTCAAGAAGCAGTCTGGTGGACGTGGTAAGTTTGCTGATATCTCATTCAAATTATCTCCAGTTGATGCTGATTTTGAAGGAGAAGGATTGCAATTTGTTGACCAAATTAAAGGTGGACGTATTCCTAAAGAATTTATTCCATCTGTACAGAAAGGTTTCACAGAAGCTATGAAAAATGGTGTATTAGCAGGTTATACTGTAGATACTCTTAAAGTAGTATTGTTTGATGGATCTTTTCACCCAGTTGATTCGGATCAATTATCATTTGAATTGGCTGCTAAGCAAGCTTTTAAGGAAGCATGTGGAAAAGCTAGTCCAGTTCTTTTGGAGCCTATCATGAAAATGGAGGTTATTACACCAGAGGAATATATGGGAGACATCATTGGTGACTTAAACAAACGTAGAGGACAAGTAGAAGGTATGGAGTCTAAACACGGAGCTCGTGTTGTAAACGCTAAAGTACCATTGTCTGAACAGTTTGGTTATGTGACTGTGTTGAGAACATTATCTTCAGGTCGTGCAAACTCTTCAATGGAATTTTCTCACTTCGCAGAGGTGCCAAAAGGTATTGCTAAAGAAGTGGTAGAGAATGCAAAAGGTAAAGTAGAATTATTATAATTACATCATCGTATAATATCTAAATAAGATGAGCCAAAAAATTAGAATTAAACTGAAATCTTACGATCATAACTTGGTTGATAAATCAGCTGAGAAAATCGTTAAGACAGTTAAGGCTACAGGTGCTGTTGTTAGTGGTCCTATTCCACTTCCAACTCACAAAAGAATTTTTACTGTTCTTCGTTCAACTTTTGTGAACAAGAAATCAAGAGAGCAGTTTCAACTTTCTTCTTTCAAACGTCTAATTGACATTTACAGTTCAACTGCAAATACTATTGACGCATTGATGAAACTAGAGTTGCCTAGTGGAGTAGAAGTTGAGATCAAAGTTTGATAAACTGTAAGATTTATTTTTTAAAAAGTAAAGAAAAATGCCAGGATTAATTGGAAAAAAAATCGGAATGACTTCCGTTTACAGTGCCGAGGGAAAAAATATTCCATGCACTGTCATTGAGGCAGGTCCATGTGTTGTAACTCAGATCAAAACTATTGAGGCTGATGGTTACGAAGCACTTCAGTTAGCTTTCGAAGAGAAAAAAGAAAAGCGAACAACGAAGGCGCTAAATGGGCACTTTAAAAAGGCAAATACAACCCCTAAGAGAAAGCTTGTAGAGTTTTCGGATTTTGAAGCTGACTACAAATTAGGAGATATCGTACCTCTTGAAATTATCACTGAGTCTTCTTTTGTGGACATCACTGGTATCTCAAAAGGAAAAGGTTTCCAAGGGGTAGTGAAACGTCATGGTTTCGGCGGAGTAGGTGGTTCTACGCACGGTCAACATAACCGTTTGCGTGCTCCAGGTTCTATTGGTGCTGCATCGTATCCAGCTCGCGTATTTAAAGGCATGAGAATGGCCGGACGCATGGGTGGAGACACTGTGAAGGTTCAAAACCTTCAGGTTCTTAAGGTAATTCCTGAGAACAACTTATTATTAGTTAAAGGATCTCTTCCAGGG
>JADGFH010000233.1 GCA_016743925.1 Labilibaculum sp. | reverse complement strand
TTCGAATAATTCCAACACCAAAAATAATAAGTACTAAAAGGAGAAGTACTTTAGGTACTTCAAATATGAAGAAACGCAGCGTTTCAGCTAAATGTGTTCCTTTTTGTAAAGAGAATACGCTATCGATTAAAAAATCGGATATATTCTGAAGGTTCACATATAAAAGGTACCAAACTGGTAATAATAACAGAATCCACAGAAACTGCTTCTTATTGGTCAGTTGAATTGATTTGATCATTTTGTTTTAAGCTATTTATTGTATGAAAAAAATGTAAGTGAAGTACAATCCAGCAGCAATGAAAATTATGGCAGCAACTTTGCGAAACCAATACTCAAAGCTTTTTACTTTGTTGTAAAAACTACCAACCCCCGATAATGTGAATGCCAATAAATAAGCAATAATAATTACTGGCAAGCCGGTAGCAATTGCAAATACAACGGGAAGAATTAATCCATCGGCCTGTGAAATGGATAAAGGAATTAACATTCCAAAATAGAGTACACCACTATAAGGACAAAATGCCAAAGCGAATATCATACCCATTAAAAAGGCACCCCAATACTTACCGCGTATTTTTTCGCTGTTTAATTTATCGGTTAGAAAGCTAACTCCAGGAAAATTGAAGGAGATTAAATCCAACATGAAGATCCCAATAATCAGTAATAATGGCCCAAGTAACCTTTCGCCATAGGTGTTGAAGAAGCTGGAAATATCAAATTTACTAGCTCCAAAAAAGAGTATGACTCCAACTACTGTATAACTTACAGCTCTTCCTAAGGTGTAAATCAATCCGTTAAAAAAGATTCTTCGTTTATTGCCTAGGTTTTTACTGATATAGGCCGTTGCTGTAATATTGGTAGCCAAAGGACAAGGGCTAATAGCAGTCATTAAGCCAAGTAAAAATGCCGAAAGCAAAGGAAAATTACTTTGTGATAATAGTTGATCTAAGTATTCCATTGTTAGTTTATTGAAGCTCTGCTTTAATTACTGTTTGTAGTTTTTCAATGTAAGCAGGTGTGTCGTTCACCGCATTACGGAATGCAAAAGTTGTTAAATTTTCAATCTTACCTGATTTAGCACTTTTGATATACAAACTTGAACTACTTGCCTGAAATTGTTTTGCTAATTCTTTGTTTTTATCAACATCAAAATTGATATCAAAGAATTTTACATTTAATGTTTCCGCAACCTCTTTTGCTTTTGCACCAACTACTTTACAAGTTTTGCATTTTCTGTCTCCGTGAAAATAGTATACGCCAGCATCTTCGGTATTAGCTACAGTTTTAGTTTCTGTCGATTTCTCACATTTTGTGCAATCACCCGAACAGGCAGTTTCTTGTTTTGCTGTTGCGGCTTCTTTTTTAGTATTTGATTGACAAGCTCCAAAGCTTAAGCCAACTGCGATAAGGCAGACTGTTATGATCTGTTTCATGTTTGAGTTTTTTATGCGTTTTTAATGAATTCTTTAATTTCAGGAATAGAAGGAACCTTGCCACTTACGACTACTTTTTCGTTGATAACTAACGCAGGTGTTGACATAACACCGTAAGAAAGGATTTTTATCATATCATCAATTTTAGTGATATTTACATCCATGCTTAATTCTGCTACTGCTTTTTGGGTTGCTTCTGCTAGTGTGTTGCATTTTTTGCAACCTGGGCCTAATACTTTAATATCCATGTTCTATTTGTTATTTAGTTATTGAATAAATTTGTAAACATTTCTCGAGCAACTGCCCAATTATCTTTGTTTAAGCAATATTTAATTTTAGGAGCTGCTATTTCTCCCTGTATTAAACCTGCATTTTTTAATTCTTTTAAATGTTGCGATAAGGTTGATCTAGCAATCGGAACTTCTTCTGCAAGATCGCCACTGTAGCAGCAAGTTTGCTTTGAAAGTAACTCGCAAATGTAAATTCGAACAGGATGAGATAAAGCCTTGGCAAAACGTGCCAATTGTTTTTCATCATGTGAATAAAAATCTTTGTCTGTCATATATTCGTTTTATGTATTTCGCATTTCGTAAAAATACGAAACGAAGATAGATGGATTTTTATAAAAACAAAAAATAAATGATAAAAATATTGTTCGGATAAAAGAATACTTGCTGCTACAGTTTTAGTCTGTTGATTTTTTGTTATTAGGATAAAGAAAAGATTTTAACTTTGTTGTTTAATTAATATCACCATTCGAATAAGATTAGATGTAAGAGTTATGTCAGAAAATTATAAGTTTTTCCAAAATAAAAAATGCGAATATTTTCCTTGTCATAAAGTTGAAAATGAAGAGGAATTTAATTGTTTGTTTTGTTATTGCCCTTTGTATATGCTAAAAGGTAATTGTGGAGGAAATTTCAAATACACTAACAACTTTAAAAACTGTGCTGATTGTACCATTCCACACAAAAAAGATTCACATGAATACATGATGAGTAAGATGGGAGAGGTTTGTAAAATTGGCAGTGAACGAGAATAATATCAATCTATACTATTAATTAACATCCATACTTTTCATCATGTTAAATCTTTGATTGCAGTTTGCAACATCTGCTTGAAATTGGCTGGAGTAGTTTTGTGCAATTGTAGCTTGTCACAATTATTAAACTGCATAAAAGATTCAAGTTCTTTGCAGAGTGCATGAGCAAAATCAGCAGTTTTAATTAGGCTTGGTTCTAGAGCAATATTATTAATGTGAAGGAGCTTATTTTTTCGTTCTGCTTTGCAATCCATTCTTGCGACAAGTTTTCCGTTCCATAAAATTGGAAGCGAGAAATATCCATATTTACGTTTCGCCTCAGGAACATAACACTCAATCTGATAATTAAAATTAAAAAGTGCTTGCATACGCTTCCGTTGAATTAATAAATTATCGAATGGAGATAGTATTTTAAGTTTATTGCGAGGGAGAGCTTTATTAAGCAGTTGTAAAGAATTGCTTAAAGAATAGTATTTATTTTCTCCAACAATTACTTGTGTTAATTCTCCTGAAGAGTGCATTTCTTGCAGCACGAGCAATACAGGCGCTTTGGTGTTTTTTAATAAATAGGCTATCTCACTAGCTTGCCCCAATCCATTTGCGTTTAGGTATTGCGTGATCAGAAATCGTAAGTGTTCTTCTTTACCTGGTATCGTGGTATTAATGTTATCAGGCAATACTCTTTCCGTTAAATCATATACTTTATGGAAATTGTGTCGAGAGCGAATCATTAAATCGCCTTGCATATATAGGTTTTCCAATGCTTGTTTAGATGGTTTCGTGGTCCATTCGCCTTTCTTTTTACCCGTATGTTCAAAGTCTTTGGCCATTAAAGGACCTTCATCAGCAATGCGTTTCAAAACAGAATTCATTAATTTATCATCACGTTTAAACCAGTGTTTCTGCTCACCTTTTGCAATGGCTTGTTTGCGAGGTAAACTGAATCGGTAGTCGCACATTGGAAGGTAGGCAGCTGCATGAGACCAATATTCGAACACCTGTTTGTCGGCAACTAACTGATCTAAATGGGTATTTTGATAATGAGGATTTCGACTCCAAAGCGTATGATGATGGGCACGTTCAATAGCCGATATCGTATCAATTTGGATATAGCCAAGATGTTCAATTGCTGATAAGCTAGCAGAAATAGCACTTCCATTTTGTTTTAGTGGTGGTAATTTTTGAGAAAGTAAAACTAGTTTTCTAGCTTGTTTCGGAGAGAGTGTATCTGTTATTTTTAACATGCGAACTTTTTTGTTAATTCAAAAGGTAAGTTATTAAATGAATTTTTATTCTAAGTAAATAGTAAAGATGATTTATAAAAATAAAGCCAAATTCGTATAAAGAACTTGGCTTATCAGAGTTGTTTTGATTTTCTAAAGTATCAATACCTAAAAATCGATTTACTTTTTAGTTCGGTCATTTTACCATTTGTTTTGTACATCATGTAAATTAAGAATGGGAAAAAGAAAAGTAGTACCCACTGGATGTTTACCATTAATATAAAATCGTAAACGCCATGAAAGAAAAAAGGAACAAGAAATGCCAAGACAAATAAGCTTTGTTTTTTCTGATTTGAGAACTTTGCCAATCCTAAATAATAGCCCATCATGATACCAAACATAGCATGTGCAGGAACTGCAGTAAAGGCTCTCGAAATGCCAGTACTCATTCCGTTCGAAAATACATACATGATGTTTTCGACCAAGGCAAAACCAAGGGAAACAAAAACGGCATACACAATGCCATCGAATCGTTCGTTAAAGTTCGGATTTTTCCAAACAAGTAGATATACCGCTAGTAGTTTAAAAGCTTCTTCGCAGAGTCCAGCTACCAAAAAGGCATCGCCAAATGCATGGCCAACTTGCCCGCTAAGAAATAGAGGATAGAAAGCGGAAACTGCTTGTTCTGCAAAAATAACAGGAATGGTAATAATCATTCCTGCCAAAAGACCTTTTATTAAAAGTCGAATTGGTTCTTTTTCGTATTTGTCTCGGTAATAAACGTAAAATAAAATAATGGCTATGGGAGCAACAGAAACTAAGAGTAAGTTCATAGGTGTAATGTATATTTTTTATGATGTTTACGAATTTAGAAAAAGACTATTAGTAAACAAAGTAGAATACATGTAAATAGGATTTGCTATTTTTAATTGAATGAAAAAAGCCAAATTCCCAGAAGGAATTTGGCTTACTATTATTGTGGTTAGTGGTAATATAATCTTATTTATACTTCGCAAGAGTTGCCCATACAGTTAGGCTTAAGTTCTGGTTGTTTTACTAGCTTTAAGCGAATGGCTAAAAAATAAATTTGACAACCAATACAAATTCCAAATGCTGTTTCGATAAACATTAGCAGCATACAAATTAAACACAAAAAGCAAACTGGTTCGAAAAGACTAGTATCACTTTGCAAAAGAATTGAAAGAATGAATGCTGTAGCCGACATAGCAAGACCTAAACTCCAAGCAAATCTTTTTTGTACTGCTCCGATATATATAGGCTCTTGTTTGCTTACAATTAAGCGGGCAAGAATGTTTGCAGGGGCATATTTGGGATTAATAAATACTGCTATTGTGAAATTAAACATGATAAAACCCGAAACATATGGTATGGGTGCGTATTTATTAAAAAATACAGCTGCAATTAGAGTTACTAAAATGGTAAAGAACAGTAGTCCTGCTGTGGCACGAACTTCTCTTTCATTTAAAACCTTAAATCCAATTCCATCTATATTCTCTCCAAAACTCAATCTTGACATCTTATGGTATTTTTATTAAAAATTGAAAGGCAAAGATATAAAAATACCTGTAGGTATTAAATTTGAATCGTTAATAGGATGTTAAAATTAGTTTAGGCACGCATTAGAGGTTCATTAAAGTATTTTGCCTCTGGATTTTTTCAAGGGAATGGAGATGAAAAAAGCCGACTTCTTATGAAAGTCGACTTGTATATTGTTTTTAATCTCGTCTTAAATTTTATTTCCGTCGATTTCGATTTTTTTACAGAAGAACTGCTTAGCCAACAAAAAAAAACAGCTGTTTGCAAGAAAAAAGGGAGCGTGTAAATAGCAATTTGAACGATTTTGGAAAAGGAATGGGGCAGGCGAAGACTAATGTGTACAATTTGAAAGACAAAAAAGCCAAAAATGAACTCTTAGCATCAACTTTGTTCAAAAAACGGCCATCTTGTCCCTTTAATAGGTCTTTCATTTAAGACAGTTGATGAGATTTGTGCCCAATAGGTTCTACTTTTTATAAAAATCGCTTGAATAAGCCTTCAAATCGCCGGTTTTGGAAGGGAAAACGAATAGATTAGCATCTAAATCGTCCTTTTTTGCTTCCGCAACGTTCCTATCCGTACAAAGGCGTTCAAGTTGGAAGAAAAGTCTGTCAGATTGACGCTTCAATTGCCCGATATGGAAGAAAAATTGGGCAAATAAACCCTTACATCACCTGTTTTATTTAAATGAATACCGTTTTGTCTTATTTTATGTTGATTATCGAAGCTGGAAAGGGAATCTGAAATAATATATGAACTAATCCTTCAAAATGGGATAAGGATAAATTAAAATAATTTTTCAACTATTTAAGCTTAAAATAAAAACTGACTCCCATGAAGAAGTCGGCTTTCAAGTAATATCTAGTAACAATTAACGAAGCTCAGCTCTTAATTGTAGATTAGCATTAACTTTTCAAATGATTGTAATTTTTCTTTGGTATTGGCACGTTTGGCTTTTCTTATTAAGCGTTTTATTTCATTTGTATTTGCATTCGGATTTCCAACTAGTTGGGCAACTTCGATTAAAGCTGTATTTTCCTTTTTAAGTTTTTTTGTTTTTTTTGCAATTTGAATGAATAGCTTGGTTCTCATTTCAACTGTTCGTGCTAGTTTTGCATAGACAACAAAGTTTTTAAAATTATTTTTCGCTTTGTAAGCTTGCTGTCCAATTCGTTTAATTGCTAAAGTATGAAATCCTTTTTGATCGTAAATACTTTTTATTTCACTCATCATTTTCTCCTTGGACATCTTCTTTAAATGCTTCGTATTGTTCGCCGCTGAGATACTGTTAATTGTTAAGGCTCCTATAAAAAGCAGCAGGATTGCAAATTTGGTATGTTTCATTTTATATCGTTTTAGTATTTTATGACGGATAGAGAAGCGAAAATGTTACAGCTTATGTTGTTTAAAGATAAAATAAGCCGACTCCTACCAAGAAGTCGGCTTTTAAATATTATTTGAGAACAATTAACAAAACTCTTATTGCTATTTGGAGAAGAATTTGAATTAAATATATTTAAAATGATCCATCACTAGAACCGTTCCAATCCTGATCTATGACTATGTCTACATCGAAATTACCATCTTCTGTATATTCTCCACTAAGATTTAATTGATAGTTACGTTCAACAGTGATGTTGTTCAAATCCATTGTATTGACTTTTTCGTCGTTTAAATTATAATAGATAATACTAATGGAAGAGTCGTTCATTGGTAATGTGTAAAATTCTAATGATTCAGCAATATCAAATTGTATTGTTGTTACATCATCATCAATTGGATAATAGTTTTCTCTTTCGTAATTGTCTATGTCAGAGTGATTTTGAATATTTAAATTGCCTGATGTTGGATATGTTTTAATTTCAATCTTTGCTACTTCAGTTGGGATGTTCTGTATATCTAAGGATATTTTAGAACTTAATCTTTTCAGCTCAATTTCAGTAATAGCCAAATCTTCGTCAGTAACTTCGAAATCTATTACTTTATAAAACAAATTTCCAACATTTCCTGATAAATGATACCAATTAGCATCAGATTGATCTAAAAACCACTGATCTACGTATTTATTGTCAAGTTCATTATAAAATATTCCTAATTTATATACTCCTTTTGTCAATAACATTTTAATGGACTCAAAATTCTCATTATCCTGATAACTTTTAAACCTAACTCCATCTTTAAATAAGTAATATGTTAGTGATTTAGAAATGTTATCACCTGATTTTAATTGAATTTTATCGGAAGTAAACCCATTATTAATACCAACGGATACTGTGTGAATTTTTTCAGTTGGTTGTACATTCTTTTCTTTCGAGCATGAAACCAATAGCGTACAAAATGTTACGAAGAATACGAGTAGGAAATTTTTCATGTTTTTTTAGTAATTAAGTTGTTAAAATATAGGGTGGTTAATAAGTAATTGTTAATAATTTACATCGCAAGTAATTCGGTGAGATGAATTTATTCAGGCACTTAGGTTTGAGAGGTTAAGTTGATAATAATAAAATTTGTTAAATGTACAAAAAAATACATGAAAGTTAAATAGAGTTTGTTCCTGTATGGCTTGAAATCCGAAAAGGGTGTAATATGATGACAAAAAAAAGCCGACTCCCATAAGGAAGTCGGCTTTCAAATAATATCTAGTAACAATTAACGAAGCTCGGCTCCTAATTGTTTTTGGTAGCTCTTAATCAGCTTTTGCATGATTTTATCAATCTGCTTGTCGTTTAGTGTTTTTTCAGTGTCCTGAATAATGAAACTAACAGCATATGACTTTTTATCAGTACCTAATTTTTCACCTTCGTAAACATCAAATAGCGAAACTGATTTTAATAAGTTTTTCTCACAGTTGAAAGCGATGGTTTTAATTTCAGCAAAGCTAGTTGCTTTGTCAATTAGTAAAGCCAAATCACGTTTAACGGCAGGGTATTTAGAAATCTCAGTATAGGCAACTTTGTTTTTTGTAGCTTCTGCAATTAAAGTTTCCCAATCGAAATCGGCATAAAAAACAGGAACATCAATGTCCATTGCTTTTAAAATTTTACCACTTACCATTCCAACTTCTACCAATACCTTTTTCTTAACACCATAGCTTAAGCCTTCGGTAAATTGATCGTTTTCAGTTTCTTTAAT
>JADGFH010001017.1 GCA_016743925.1 Labilibaculum sp. | reverse complement strand
AGTCTACAGTTAGGTGTAGAGCCATTAATAATGATGCGCCAACCAGATGCTTTTAAATATATTGGCATACGAATAGATGATGATGCGCAACCTATAATAAATGAAATAAGAAAGGTTTGGGATCAATTGGTGCCAGATATTCCTTTTGCATATCGATTTCTTGAAGAGGATTTCAAATATTTTTATTTGGCAGAATCAAGAATGAGTAAGATATTTTTATCCTTCACATTGATCGCATTTATTATATCTAGTTTAGGATTATTTGGTTTGGTATCTTTCGTTACCGAACGAAAATCAAGAGAAATGGCACTTCGGAAAGTGTTTGGAGCAAATATGGATATTGTATTTAGTTTGTTATTGAAGGAATTTTTTAAGTGGGTGATGTTGTCAAACGTTATTGCTTGGATACTTGCCTATTTCGCAATGGAATGGTGGCTGAATGGATTTGCATATCGAATAGATATTGGGATTGGGATTTTTATTTTGTCAGGAGTTGTTTCATTATCAATCACATTACTGACAGTGTATCGACAAATTTGCAGATTAGCATCGAAAGCACCAGCTAGAATATTAAAATACGAATAAGTAAAATTTTTATAAAAAGATAAAGCTATGATTAATACTAAAAATTTGGTTAAAGTTTTCAGGACTGACGAAGTGGAAACAACGGCATTAAATAATGTCAACCTGGAAATTAATCAGGGGGAGTTTGTTGCCATTATGGGGCCATCCGGATGTGGTAAATCTACTTTGTTAAATATTATTGGTTTGCTGGATAATCCTAGCGAAGGAGAACTTCATTTTAACGGTTTTCAGGTTGAGAATTATACCGAAAGACAAAGAACGAACTTACGAAAAGAGAATATTGGTTTTGTTTTTCAGAGCTTTAATTTAATAGATGAATTGACTGTTTTTGAGAATGTTGAATTGCCTCTTTTGTATATGAAAGTATCAAGTTCTGAACGAAAAAGAAGAGTAAATGAAGCATTGGAAAGAATGAATATTGCACATAGAGCAAAGCATTTTCCACAGCAGCTTTCTGGCGGACAGCAGCAAAGAGTTGCTATAGCGCGTGCAGTTATTTCAAAACCAAAATTAATATTGGCCGATGAGCCTACTGGTAATTTAGATTCAGCAAATGGAGAAGAGGTGATGAATCTTTTAACTCAATTAAACGAAGAAGGAACAACCATAATTATGGTAACTCACTCACCTTCTGATGCGGATAGAAGTCATAGAATTATTCAATTGTTTGATGGACATGTTGTGACGGAAAACATGAGGCAAAAACTATAGGCTACGTATAGCTATATGACTAATACATGATTGGCTCGCAAAAAACGGATGTCGTACTAATTTAATTGAACAAGTATGTTTAAAAATTTCTTCATTACTCTTTTTCGGAATTTTTCCAGAAATAAGTTTTACACTACAATAAATGTGATTGGCTTGTCTGTGGGGTTAATGTGTACGATTTTGATATTGTTGTTTGTTCAGGAAGAATTATCATACGATAAGTACAATGTAAATCATAAGCGTATTGTTCGTGTTGGTTCTGATTTTACGATAAGTGGAAAGAGAGATCGTCTCGCAACATCAGCCTTGCCGTTTGGACCAACATTTGTTGCAGAATTTCCCGAAGTAGAAGGATTTGTGCGATTTCAAGGGTCAGGTAGACAGCAATTTAAATATGGTGAAAAAGAATTTTACGAGGAGCGGATATCTTATGCCGATTCATCTGTATTTGCAATTTTTAGTTTTCCTTTATTAAAAGGAGATCCTCAAAAAGCGCTAACACAGCCATATACGATTGTTTTAAATGAGACCTTGGCACAGAAATATTTTGGAGATGAAGATCCAATTGGTAAAGTGTTACTTATTGGCGAAAATACTCCATATACTGTGAGTGGTGTAATGAAAAACTTACCATCTAATAGTCATTTTAGGTTTCATGCTTTTTATTCCATGAAAACATTGGAGATTATTCGAGGTCCTGAAGCTTTTGATAGTCAGCAGCCGTCGGCATTTTGGTCGTTGAGTAATTATACATATTTGCTTTTAAA
>JADGFH010001016.1 GCA_016743925.1 Labilibaculum sp. | reverse complement strand
GAGTTTGTTTGCACAAGCTACTTTAATAGCTTCCCGATTGAAGGAACTAAAATATTTGCTGAACGTGTGGATTTGAATAACCCTAATGCCACATAACGAATTGGTATATGAACCTGTAAAAATAAAACTGAATGACAGCAGAAAATCAACATAAAAGAATCGGAATTATCGGACACGGCGGGGAGAGGTTGAGTAAAAGTACCATAGCTGCAATTACCATGGCAGAAGCTAAAGGATATGAAGTTGTAATAATTGACCCTGACAAAGTAAAAGACCATGGCTTAATTATGGATACCATGGTAAAAGATGACCTTAAAAGCCTGAGTGAAGAAATAAAGACTATGGATAAAAACTATCCTGTACTGCTGCCTGAAATTAGGAGAGAGCGCAGGGCAAAAGCTCGAAAAAAGAAACGAAAATAGTTTTATTTTTATGGTTTATATACCGTGTTGTGTTTTAGTTGCCTGACTAATTCACTTCATATTAAACCATAAATGTTTCAGGCAATTAAACACAACGAAAATAATAAACACAGTAGCGATATGAAAAAGAAAGTATATAATATAGTGTTTGCAGCCCAATACGAAGGGTTAACAACCAAACAGGCAACCGATAAGCTATTGGGGTTATTTGGTGTTGTATTTGGCGACCAAAAAGACCGCAGTAGATTTCAAAAAGACATTGACGATTGTTATGCGCACGAAGATGAAGAAGAGAACGAAGCGGAGGTTTGCTTATCACCAACTTATAGAATTATAGGCTGTGAATATGATGACGGTAGAACTTGTGATGGATGCAAATGGCTGCCTAAGCAAACTTAAATACAACGTTTTGTATGTGGCAAGTGACCAAAACTAAAGTTGAATTGAAACACTAACGTAATAAAATTATGGACAAAGAGAAGATACAAAAACAGATTGATAGAAACAGGGAGTTAATTTCCCAAGCCTTAGGAATGGGTGATACTGAAATGATGTATTACATCGTTAAAAGATTAGCCAAGGATAACGAAAGATTAATAGCTAAACTAAAGGAATAATTTTATGGAAAATAAAGCACTAAACTCGATTAAACGTACAGCAGGGCATTTGCTATATACTTTGTTAACTGCTGTGCTTTTGTGGGTGGCAATTAGCACAATGATACAAGCTTTTAAATGCCCTGAAATGAGCCAGACTGAATTGTTCCTGCATATCACTAAATCTTTTATTTGTGCGTGGGAGCATTGCAGTTAACGGTAAGTGTAAACGCTTTTACTTTGGTTTGAGCGTTGGCATGTGCGGTAATTGCGTTTGACACATTGTTACCTGCTTTTTTTTATTTTTTTAGGGTGGGTTTTATTTTTTTTAATCTTTTTTCATTAAACGCTTGCTTTTGTAATACAAATGATATATCTTTGTAGGGTAATTAATTTATAAACTTAAAATTTAGAACGATGAATGAAGTGCAATTATTTTTAAGAGGATATTTTTATGCAGCTTGGCAAGAAAGAAACCATGCAAGCGATATTGATGGTAAATTAAACCAAATGCACATAGTAACCAAAGATGCTGGTAGAATAGTATTTGCTATTAATAGAGGCATTTGCCACGTAGATGGGAATACTGCACACGCATTTAAAGAGCCTGAAAATAGCTTATTTGATATTGTTGAGAATTGGACTACTAAACCAATATGGGATTTTTTAAAAACGAATGGTTCTGTGGATAATGATATGGATGAAGCAAGAATAAACTTCAATGCTTTATGTTGGCTTATTCATTGCTTTGGAGGATTAGATTTAGAAAAAATGTAATTATGAGCAAAATACTATTCCCAATACGAGGCGAGAAGGAATTAAAACAAGCCTTAGAAGAAGAAGCAAAAAAGGATGGGCATGGATTCTCTGGATATTGTAGAAAGGTGCTATCTGACCATATCGCTTTGAAAAAGCGAAAGAGCGTTGGCAAAAAATAAAATATTGCAGGTAACTAGCGGCTAACTCCATACAAAGCTTAGTTTGTTGAATATCAGTAAACTAAGCTATGTTTTAATTTAACATAAGTCTATTATTTTACAGTGGCTT
>JADGFH010000232.1 GCA_016743925.1 Labilibaculum sp. | reverse complement strand
AGAAAAACTTAAACCCAGTATATTCTAAGTTCGTAAAAAAAGCTGATGGAAGCTACGAAGTAATTTGTTCTAACTGTGCTATTGAAATTCCTAAAAGAACCATTAATTTAAGAGGATTAAAAGAGCAATCTTTATCTTTATAAGTTATGCTTTCATAAATCATTTTACCCCCCATTCCAGCGAGTAGGATAAAAGCAATCCAATGATCAAAATCCTTAATTAAATCTTTTAATTCCCATCCTGTAAGCCAGCCAATAATTGGCATTCCTCCTTGAAAAAGAGCTAAAAAGAAAGCTATTTTCACCGCTTGTAGGAAGTGAATTTTTTTGATTGCCAAACCAGAGCATACCGATGCGGCAAACGAATCAACAGATAAACCTAGTGCCAGAAAAATAATACTTACTAATTCCATTTTAATGATTTTGGAATGCAAAGATATATTCTTCCTGATTAGAGAGAAATAAAATAGCAAGTTCTGTTTTTGAAGTTGCTAATTTAAACGAGTTCTAAAAATAATTAAGCTGATTTTAAAGAAAAAGTAAAGCGGCTTCCTTTATTAGGTTCGCTTTCTACCCATATTTCGCCACCATTTTTATTAACGAATTCTTTGCAGAGAATCAATCCCAGTCCACTTCCTGCTTCATCATTCGTTCCATAGGTTGTGAAATTGCTATCTATTCTGAAGAGTTTATCTTGATTTTCTTTACTAATACCTATACCAGTGTCCTTTACTGACAGTAGGATAAATTCATTGTCTAACTTGGCGGATAGGAATACCTCCCCATTGGCCTCTGTGAATTTTAAAGCATTACTAATCAAATTACGTACAATTGTATCAACCATATGTATATCTCCGTAAGCTAATGTGCCAGGTTTTATATTAGAGCTAAGTTTTATTGATTTATCTGCTGTTTTTAGTTTGAAAATGCTGAGGTTATTCTGAACTAATTCGTACAAATCAAATTGAATAGGAGAAAATTCTAATTGACCTCTTTGGCTGTTTGCCCATTGAAGAAGGTTTTCCAGCAAGTTATACAAACCATTTGCAGCTTCATTAACACCTTCATTATATTCTTTTAAAACAGATATATTTTGTTTTGTTTTTAGTTCTCCTTTAATTAATTCTGAAAATCCTAAAATAGCATTAAAAGGTGAACGTAAATCATGTGCAATTATTGAAAAGAATTTATCCTTGGTTGCGTTCATGATTTTTAGTTTGGAATTTGACTCCTCTAGCAAGCCATAAATACGTTTCATTTTATTATGGACTTTAACTTTCGATCGAAATAGAACTATAATTAGAATAATTACTGAAAGGGCCAAAAAGGAAAACACGTAAAGAAAGTAAGATTTTGTTTTTTCTTGTTCTAGTTTTTCTTGAGTAAATTGATTTTTCACTCTTAAAATTTCATTCTCCTTTTCTTTCTTTACGGATTCAAATGTTGCTTGAAGTTGAGCTATTTTTGTAGATCTAGATTCGTTCTGTACACTATCTTTAAGAGCATTATAATCTAGCATTGAAGAGTAGGCCTTTTTATTATTTCCAACCTTATGATAGTATTCAGCTAATAATTTTAGCAAATCGGATCTTTTTCCTTTTGTTTTAAGTTTTTTACTTAAAATAATTCCTTCGTTCAGATATTTAATAGCTTGTATGTAATTACCAGTGCTAAGGTAAACTTGACTTAACGATTCAAGATTATAAATAATCTCGAGTTTAGAGTTCAATTTACGATGAGTAGACAATGATTCTCGTAGGCAGACTATTGCTTTTTCATAGTTTCCAATTTTGTAATAATTATCACCAATGTTATTTAGAGCTAAAGCAACACCTTTTTTATTACCTTTCTTTTGTTCGTTTTCAAGACTCTTTTGAAAGTAAGTTTGAGCTTTAAAATAATCATGCTCGTCTTGATAAATCGTTGCTAAATTGTTGTAAACAACCGATAAGGTATTTTCATCCTTTAATTGTTCTGCAATTTCTTTTGCTTGATTATAATACGATTTAGCTTTTTCAAATTGCTTATCATCGCCATAGATGTTACCCATGTCGATAAGTAAGCTTAGCTTTATATTATTGTTTTTTATTGCTTCAGAATATTTAGATGCTTCGAGGTATTTATTTAAGGCGCTTTCAAAATCACCTCTTTGATAATGAATTTCTCCTATACCAATTAAAGCTTTTACGGAGTTAGATTTGTAATCAATAAGTTCACTAAGTTTTTTAGATTCATCGTAATGAATAATGGCACTATCATATCTGCTATTTCCCGAAAAATATCTAGCTATATTTAAATGAATATCACAAATTGAGCTTGTGTCTTGAATTTTATAAGCTAGTTTTTTGGCACTAGTCAAAGCGAGTTTTATTTCTTTTGTATCCGAAATAAGCAGATAATTGTAATAAAGTTCTCGATATGATTTAAGAATTAATTTATCATCCTTGATTAATTTTGATACTATAAGAGCTTCTTTGGCATAAAATAGGGCACTGTCATTATTATTAGCGTGGTAATATTGATCAGATAATTTTAAATAAAGTTCAACCTTTTTATTCTTTGAACTGTCATTAATTTGTGTTTTAAGATCGGTATCAGAGGATTTAGCGTACAATGTATTTACGAATAATAAAAAGCAAGATAATAATTGTAGGGGAAAGTGCATTTTATAGGGCTTAAATGTATTAGATTTTGGTGTTTGTCATTTATAATTGTCTGGAATTGAGGTGAAATATACCAATATTTATTAAGATATATTCGGAAGAATTAGTAGTATTTTTCTTTTGATAAACTAAGGATTAACCTGTGATTTACATATTGGTTTTTATCTAATAAAAAAGCCTTTCAATATAGTAGGAAAGGCTTTCGTATAATTAACTAATTTCTAACATCCTTGTTATGGAATGAATTGCTTTTTCTGAGATTTCGGGAGGAACTGTTACTTCAAATTGTTCTTTATTCAATGCCTCATATAAACCTTGTAGTTTTACTTTTTTCATAGAACCACAAATTGTTTTGGGATGAATCAAAATAAATTCTTTAGTAGGATTTTCTTTCAATAGTTGATGTAGAGTTCCTAATTCGGTCGCAATAATAAATTGTTTCTTATCTGATTTCTTAGCGTGTTCCATAATACCAGCGGTAGAATAGAAGTAAGCATTGTCCAAATTAAGAATTTGATCATCGCCAGAGCAATTACTTTCCGGATGTATTAAAACATCAGCCTCAGGATATTTGGCAGACATATCCAATACCATTTCAGTCGTAATTGGTTCGTGCACGCAACAATCTCCATCCCAAAGTTCCATTTGAATGCCTGTCTTTTTTACAATGTATGCTCCAAGGTTTTTATCTGGCGTAAAAAAGATTTTTTTATCTTTTCCCAAGTGATTAATGATTTTTAAAGCATTGGAAGAAGTACAACAATAATCTGTTTCTGCTTTTACTTCAGCAGTTGTATTTACATATGAAACGACTATTCCGTCAGGATTATTTGCTTTCCAATTTCGAATGTCTTTGCCAGTAATACTTTCTGCAAGAGAGCATCCACATCTTTGAGCAGGAATAAGTACTTTTTTTTGTGGGGAAATAATTGCGGCTGTTTCTGCCATAAAATGTACACCACAAAAAACGATTATATCGGCATTAGTATTTCCAGCTTCTCGCGCAAGTCCTAACGAATCACCAACGTAATCGGCTTGATCTTGAATGATAGGATCAGCATAGTAATGTGCTAGAATAATTGCATTTTTTTCTTTCTTCAGTTCTTTAATCTGATTGATTAATTCCTGTGTTTCCATATTTGGAGATAATCTAATTGTAATTAAATAATAATGTTTTGGCTAATGTCTAAAGCGATAACCGAATGTGTTAAAGCACCAACCGAAATAAAGTCAACACCTGTTTTTGCAACACCAGAAATTCTTTCTAAATTCATATTTCCCGAAGCTTCAATTAATGCTTTTCCGTTTATTAAACTTACTGCTTCGCACATCAATTCATTGCTCATATTATCAAGCATAATGATATCTGCACCAGCATTTACAGCTTCCTTTACCTCTTGCAAATTGGTCGTTTCAACTTCAACTTTAATAGCTGAAGGAATAGATTTGCGAACTTGTTCAACGGCAGCACTAATGGTTCCAGCCATTTTAATATGGTTATCCTTAATCATCACCATATCGTATAAACCAATGCGATGGTTAGTACCTCCACCCATTTTTACAGCGTATTTATCGAAAGTTCTTAGTCCAGGAACCGTTTTTCGAGTGTCTAAGATTTTTACTTTACTACCTTTTGTCTCAGCAACATATTTTGCTGTTTCCGTTGCAATACCTGACATTCGTTGCATTAAGTTCAGTGCTAACCTTTCGCCGGTTAATAAAGCTCTAAAAGTTCCTTTTATTTCAAGGATAACATCACCTTTTGCAACGGCGTCTCCATCCTTAACTTTAGGATTCCATTCTAGATTTTCATCTAATCTTTTGAATACCATTTCTGCAATATCGATACCAGCAATAATACCATTGGCTTTAGCCGTCATACTGGCGCTGGCCAATTTGTTTTCAGGTACAATATTGTTTGTAGTGATATCTCCATTTCCAATATCCTCTTGGAATGCGTGATTGATTATTAATTCAACCTCTTGAGCGTTAAATCCAGATTCTTTCATTATAACGATATAATTTAATCCTGTGATCGGTGATCAACGGGAATGAAATGTAATTTTTTATTGATTTGTTGTATAGAGTGTGTCAGGTATTTTGATTTTTCTTTTGAATAGTCATCTCTGTAGTGGCCACCACGACTTTCTTTCCTTGCAATTGCCGCTGTTGCAAGAAGCCTGCAAACAGTTATTAGATTTTCTAAACGATAACTGTAATATTCATTCTTTTCAAAAGGGAACGAACTTTCAATAGTATCTAGTAAATCGTTAACCTCAGTTAACTCTTCCTTATTGCGAATAATGCCTACTTTCAAATTCATTGCTAAAGCAATTTTATTCTTTTGTTGCAGGAACAATTCTTCCAAATTTAAATTGGTATGCATTTTTGCTTTACGGTCATTTATTTTCGCAGTTTTTGCATTTGTTTTTCGAGCATGATCAATAGCTCTTTTCCCAAAAACCAAACATTCTAAGAGAGAGTTTGAAGCTAATCTATTGGCACCCATAACCCCAGATGAAGCTATTTCGCCACATGCGTACAATTGAGAAATATTTGTTTGGCCGTTAAGGTCAGTTTTAATGCCACCAACCATGTAATGTGCAGCAGGAGCAATGCGGATTTCCTTGCACATATCGACACCTTCCAATTTGCAATTTTTATAGATTGAAGGAAAACGAGCTTTTATTTTTTTTCCATCTAAATGTTTTAAATCTAGAGTTACAAATGGATTATTATCTTGTTTCATTTGATCGAAGATCGATCTCGCAACAATATCTCTCGGCGCTAGTTCAGCAAGCGGGTGAATTGCCAGCATGAACCTTTCACCTTTTGAATTTAAAAGATGTGCACCTTCGCCTCTTACTGCTTCACTAATCAGAAAGGTTTTTCCTTTTTCAGAATAAAAAGAGCTTGGATGAAACTGAATGAATTCCATGTCAGCAATTTCTACACCTGCTTTATATCCAAGAGAAATTCCATCGCCTACAGTTGTATTTGGGTTGGTTGTTCTTTGAAAGATGGCAGATGCACCACCTATTGCAAGAATTGTATTTTTAGTCTCAATTAGCAAATTAGAATTATCGAGAGTGTTATAGCTTTTAGCTCCTAGGCATACTTCATTTTCAGTAAGTAGCTCATAAACCATTTGATTTTCAAAAATCTCGATGTTTTTCTCAGCTAAAACTTGTTGTATGAGAAATAAAATCATTTCCTTTCCAGTTGAATCGCCTCCAGCATGAAGGATTCTTCTACGATGATGGCCACCTTCTAAACCTAAAGCAAGTTTACCATTTTCGGTATCGAATAGCATTCCCATTTCAATTAAGTCATCAATACGATCGGGACCTTCATTTACGAGAATAGTCACCGGAATAGTATCGCACAATCCGCGCCCAGCGGTTAAAGTATCTTCCATATGATACTGTGGGAAGTCTTCAGAGTCTGTTACTGCAGCAATTCCACCTTGTGCATAGTAGGAATTACTAACATCAAGTTCCGATTTTGTTAATATGGCAACTTTCCCATGTTTGGAAGCATATAGAGCAGAATATAAGCCAGCTAATCCGCTTCCGATTATTAGAAAATCGAACTTTTTGTGTAACATCTTTAAAAAATCTTGGTTCGTGCGAAATTAGGGATTTTCATTGTATTGTTTGCAAAATTATAGGAATTTTAAAGAAGTGGAAAATCTAAGACATTTTTTCTTAAAGAATTACGATTTTAAAAAAGAAAGGGAGACAAAAAAAGTGGCAAATTATGAGTTTGCCACTTTTTAATTTTATAATGAATGTTATTTATTCTGCTAATTCTGTAAGTAATTTGCGAACAGACTTAACCGATTCAACTTTGTATTTTGCAGCTGTATGTTTTAAGCCGACTTTAATTGTATGTGCCGATTCAGGTAGTTCTTTGAACATATATTCATCAGTCCAGTCATCACCAATAGCAATAACAAAATCAAAATTCTGATTCTGAAGAAACTGCAAAGAGGCAACTCCCTTATTAATACCACCACTTTTCACTTCAATTACCTTGTTTCCTTCTAAGATTTCCAAATTGTGATTGGCAATCATTGTCGTTAATTCATCTTTTAGTTCATTCGCACGTAATTCACCTTGTTCTGGTTCAGACTTACGGAAGTGCCACACTAAAGAATAGTTTTTCTCTTCGATAAATGATCCAGGAGTACGATCAACAAAAGTTTCTAAAGTTGGTCTAATGCTAGGCTTCCATGCATCAGTTGTATTGGATAGCATTTTCCATTCTTTCTGATATTTTTTAATCCAAACACCATGCTCCACAATCAAATTGAGTTTATGGCCTTCGAACCAAGTTTCAAGACTCTCTCTATCTCTACCACTAATAATGGTAATTACATTTTTTGGATCAGCTTCAAGTTTATAAAGTATTTGGTGAAGTTCTTCATCAGGTTTAGCATCATTAGGATTCTTTTTAAATCCGGTAAGTGTGCCATCGTAATCAAGGAAAATGGATCTTTTCTTAGCTGATTTATACGTGCCGTTCAGCTTATCCATAATCTTACTATTGATTTTTTTAGCATAGAACGAACTTTGAATTTTTTCAACTTTAGCTAAGGATTTAACAAATTCACTTGACCATTTGAATACATCGTAACGCTTTATTCTGTCTTGCAGATATATCATTCTTTCACGCTGCTCGTCAAGTGGCATTGTTAAAGCTTGATTAATCGCATCAGCAATTTCATTTATATTATTTGGGTTAATCATGATAGCTTCTCCCATTTCTTTTGAAACGCCAGCCATTTCACTCAATATAATTACTCCAGTACGATTGGTCCTAGAAGCAACATATTCTTTGGCAACAAGATTCATTCCATCTCTAACAGGAGTTACCAATGCAACATCACAAGAACTATAAAGTTCAATTAGATTTTCGAAAGGAAGAGAGCGATAAAAATACCAGACAGGAGTATAGTTTATGCTACCAAATTTACCATTCACATTTCCAACTAACTCATCAACCTCTTTCTTTAAATTGATATAATGTTCTACCGTTCCTCTTGATGGAACTGCAAGCATAATAAGTGTAACTTTTCCTATAAACTCGGGATATTCTTCCAGAAATTTTGAGAACGCACGTAAACGGTTCGGAATTCCTTTGGAATAATCCAATCGATCGATCGATAGAATTAATTTTCGATCTGGAGAAACTAAAAAGTACTTCTCTAATTCTCTATGTAATTTTGATTTTTCCTGTAATGGTTTTTGGAATGTAAGAGTGGCTGCATCTCTAAATTTATTGTAGTCAATTCCCATTGGAAATGAATCAACAATAATAATTCGATCTTCAATATGGATTTGATTAAATGATATTTCATATCCCATTAATCGTCTCACGCTACTAAAGAAATGACGCTGGTAATCAAAAGTGTGGAAACCAATTAAATCGGCACCTAGCATACCTTGTATTAATTCTTTTCTCCAGGGTAAAATGCGGAAAACTTCAAATGAAGGGAAGGGTATGTGTAGGAAAAAGCCAACGGTAACACCCGGTTTTTTTGATTTAATCATTTCAGGTACCAATAATAATTGATAATCATGAATCCAAATAGTATCACCTTCTTTAATTGTTTCTAGTGCTTTATCAGCAAATTTTTGATTTACACTTACAAAAGCATCCCATAATTCTGGATCGTAATCTATGTACTGGGCAAAGTAATGAAACAATGGCCAAATCGCACGATTACTGAAACCGTCATAATATAAATCTATTTCTTC
>JADGFH010001015.1 GCA_016743925.1 Labilibaculum sp. | reverse complement strand
TGGTTAGAATGTCCGCGCATAAGAGTTCCGTAATAAAATCCGGTAATATTTCGTCGAGTAGGCATAATATGGTTCTCCTTAATTCGTTTAATTTTTCTTTTTATCATATAATTAAATTCCTTGTGAAGAACTTCAATGCCCCTCACAGAACCGGACTTGCAGATTTCCCACATCCGGCTCTTCAGTTCAATTCCCAGTACACTTACAATGTATAAAAGTTATGCACGATTTTAGGTGTTGGTATTGGATAACATTTTAAGTAATTATTGAAGTTTTTCCAAGACATACTATGCTTTTGGCTCCTCCTGTTTAGCCATTTATGCAAAGTCCTTACTGTGTGCTTATAAAAAGCGTCTACGCCTTTATAGTTTCCACTTACTCCATAATACTGATAATGCCCTCTGAGTTTTGAATTCAGAGTATCCCACCATTCTTTTGGCTTCATTTTATTACGTATCTTCTTGAGCCAAATCGTCATCTCTTTGCATTTGCTGACAAATTTCTTACGACTCGTCTTTCTACCCAGTTTGAAGAAACCTTGTCTTGCCTTGTCGCAGAAATGCGTAAAGCCTAGAAAATCAAAGGTATTCGCCGGGCGTTTTTGCCTTTTCGCATTTTCGGCCTCGAACCTGCCGAAACTGATTTTGCGGCTCTTTTCAGGATGAATTTCCAAACCATATTTATTGAACCGGTTTTGAAGCGCATCTTCTATCTTCTTCGCGTCGTTTTCGTATTGTACAACACATACAAAGTCGTCTGCATAGCGAATGATTTCACAATAACCTCTTGTATGCTTTTTAACTACAGTTTCAAACCATACATCCAACACATAATGCAGAAAGACATTAGCCAGTAGTGGACTAAGAATGCTCCCCTGAGGAGTTCCTTTGTCCGATGTATAAATTAATGCATCATCCACATAGCCTGCTTTAAGGAAGTTTCTAATCAGTAGCAACATTGAACTATCCTTTATCCTGATTTTCAGAAATTCCAGGAGAAGTTCATGAGATACGTTATCAAAGAACCCTTTTATGTCTGCTTCCACAATATGGTTTATCGGATTTCTCATAATTTGGTCATCAAGTTCATTCAATGCCTGATGACAATTCCGTTTTGGTCGAAAACCATAAGAAATATCGCTAAAATCCTGTTCATAGATACATTGCAGTATCCTTGTTACGCCTTTTTCAACAATCTTGTTCTCAATTGCTGATATTCCCAATGGACGTTTTCCGCCACTATCTTTCGGAATATATACTCGACGTGCTGGAATTGGCTTATACTTCTTACTTTTGAGTCTTCCTACGAGACTCGTTAAGTTTTCTTCCAACATTTCCTCATAATCATACCAACTTACATTGTCTAAGCCCACAGCCTTATTTCTGTTAAGACTGTAAAAGCATTGCTCAAGGAATTCCCGGTTCAGCAGATGAGCAAGGCTCGTAAACTGCAAATCAGGTTCCCTTGTAGCATGTCCTGCTATAAGAGCAAGTTTCAATTCTGTTTCTACCACTTCTGTGTTTGGCATAAATTTTCCCTTTCTCTTTACATTAAACTGCTAACCCCTTCGAGTGGACATTTATTGTCCTCAACAGGCATTACCCTGTTTACGCCTCTACTATGAGTTAGTCCGACTACCAGAGCAACATACTGTGTCATTGCATTTTGTTCTGCTCTTTCGCAGCTTCTTGAACTGCTCTGGTTCTCCCAAGTTCCGATACAAACCTTTTACGTCTACCCGCTACGGTCTTGGACCCCGCCATGCTGATATACACTTGCCATTTACGCGTATATCAGTTCCGACTTCCAGAAAATGAAACCTTTAGTCCTATTGGAACGTTTTATTTCGGGGCTGATTACCTTCACGCTTTCGCATTGCGGCTGACAGACTGCCCTCCCCTCGGCACCGCATAGTTTATTACCTTACTATACACGAGGTTCAGTTTTAGGCTGCTGGCTAGGCGTTACCTAAGTTGGATTATCCAACTTGTTTGCACCAGCTTCGCTTGGCGCTCTCATTTTTTTTTTCTCCTTGGTTGGGTTATAAATTTTAAAGCATACGCTTTTGG
>JADGFH010001014.1 GCA_016743925.1 Labilibaculum sp. | reverse complement strand
TCCTATTCTAAGAACGACCATTACTTTGGCTCGGTTGAAGAAACGAGGATATGAATCGATGCTCGATATTTACAAACAAATCACGCCTTTAAGACGTGACTTATTATTCCCCATAACTTAATCCCGAGCAATCGGAACCGTATACAGCCTGTCTCGATATTTATCGGGAAGAACCGCTTGGTTTATGCTGAGCTTGCGAGAGATTCACAGCCTGTCCCGATTCTTTTCGGGATACGGTTCTGTGAGAAGTTAGGGGTGAAACTCCCCTGGCTTATTCGACTGTGTTTTAGTGCTTTTATTATTTTTCCAATATTTCCATTAATTTATGATTCAGATATAGTTTTTCCTTACCTACTTTTATTGAATTTAAAAATCCTTTTTCTTCAAGAAGGATAAGGTAATTACCCACAGTTTTAAGAGTTCCCAGTCCAGCATTAATCAAAAATTGTCTTTTTGTGTAAGGTAATTTGAATATTATTTCTATTAAGTCTTTTGAATAAACTTTAGGGAGTTCCTTTTTAATATTTTCTGCCGTTGTGTCCATCAACGAGATTATACTTTCTAATCGAATTAAACCCTTATTGGCAGTTGACTCAATCATGTCAAGCATGTAGAGAATAAATCCTTCCCAATCATTGTTTTCTGTGATATTCCTTAGTTTTTTATAATAGTTTGTTTTATTCTTAATGATATATTCACTAAGATAAATTGCAGGGACATCCAATAATTTTTCCATTTTTAAATACAACAACAAAAGAATCCGTCCTGTTCTTCCATTTCCATCTGAAAATGGGTGAATTGCTTCAAATTGATAGTGTATTATAGCCATTTTAATCAGAGGGTCTAATGTGTCATCCTGATTGATAAATTTTTCAAGATTTGCTAATTTATCTCTAATTATACTTTCTCCAGATGGAGGAGTATAAATAACTTCTCCTTTTGTATTTGAAAGTGTAGTGCCGGGTGTAACTCTAATACCTGAGGAATTCTGTTTTATACATTGAACAATATCAATACAAAGATTTGTAGTAATAAATGGTCGGGAGTCCAAACTATCAAGTCCTAAAGATAGTGCTTCTTTATAACTCAAAACTTCTTTAGTGGCAGGATTTTCAAATTTCTTGTCAGCCACGACTGCCTTATATAAATCATCATTGGTTGTTATGATATTTTCAATTTCAGAACTTGCCTTTGCTTCTTGTAAATGTATTGTATCAAGGAACAGTCTTGGATTTGGTAAGTTTGTCATTGCTCCATTAAGTTTAGCCAATGCTCTACTTGCAGTGATTGTTTTTAGTAAAATGTTTTTTGTTTCCAACTCAACCAATCTTGGAGGTAGTAAAGGCAAATCATCAAATGGTACTTCTCTGTTAAAATTTGTCATATTATATCAAAAGTAATTTTTACACTCATTAATCAATCAAGGGTAAATATAGTAATAAATTACTCTCGTTTCTTCTTTTAGGGTAGTTTTTACTCTCGTTGGTTTTTCTAACATGAAACACAACGGTTTTAATATAGTGCGTTGGGCATTTCACCACACTTTCAAACCTATGATATGTTTATTAAATGTATCTGCGTTTCAATTTACCACTAACTGCCCAATGATATATGACACATATTGTGTGTGCCTTGAATGGTAAATTTAATAAAAGTTCTTTTACAAAGTTAAGTTTCGTAAAAGAAAGTACAGAGGGTGTAAGTCCTTTATGCACTGGGGTGACTCCTGGAAGCATTAGCAAGTGGCAAGGTGGTTTGGGGTGATCCATGCACTGAAGTAGTCCAAAGTTCAGCGAGGCTGGGTTAATGCTTTCCGTATGGCAAGTATTTTAAATAAACTCGCAGATCTTGATGGTTGGATACGTAACAGGCTCAGGTATTGCATTTGGTCCCGATCCTCGGGAGAAAAAGCCCGAAAAGAAAAGGCGTAGCCTTATTCGTTTGGGGATTGAAGCTGGTCAAGCCTATGCGTGGTCTCGTTCACGTAATGAGGAACGAATTCATGAATGCCCGTAAAAATAAATGATTGATGAATCATGGGAGGGTGGGCTCTGGCGAAGCCCTCTCGAA
>JADGFH010000231.1 GCA_016743925.1 Labilibaculum sp. | reverse complement strand
CGGATTTTGAGCGAGAAACGAGACTCAAACTCGCGACCCCAACCTTGGCAAGGTTGTGCTCTATCAACTGAGCTATTCTCGCATTGTGCTTTTAAAAGTGAACCGTTGTTCTCCCAATTGCGATGCAAATATATGCGTATTTTTTGATTCTGCAAAGGAAAAAAACTATTTGATTCATTTTTTTTCAATCATCAAAAAAATCACTCATTCAGGAATGATTCAGACTCGTTGAAATTCAGACACTACCCGTCACAAACCACTAGATATAGGACACTCACTTTTTTTTAACTTTTTTTCATTTTTTTAAATTCCAGATATCTTTTTGATCTCATTCAGCTTATTCAAGGCCTCGATTGGCGTCAAATTGTTAATATCTAAATCAGAAATTTCATTTCGGATCTGCAAAAGCACCGGATCGTCCAATTGAAAAAAGCTCATTTGATAACCTTCTCTTTGTTGTGCAATTTCACCAACAGGTTTTCCCAAGGATTCCCCATTCTGTTTTCCTTCCAATTGCAACAGAATTTCATCAGCTCTTTTAACAACTGATTTAGGCATTCCTGCAATTCTTGCTACGTGGATACCAAAACTATGATTTGAGCCACCAGGAATTAGCTTTCTTAGGAAAATGACCTTGTTATTCACTTCCTTCACAGAAACATTGAAATTTTTTACTCTCGGAAATGATTTCTCCATTTCGTTTAACTCATGATAATGCGTCGCAAACAGTGTTTTTGCTCTGCTATTGCAATTTTCATGAATGTATTCGACAATAGACCAAGCAATAGAAATACCGTCGTATGTACTTGTTCCTCTACCTAATTCATCAAACAAAATTAAACTACGCGAGGAAAGATTATTTAGAATACTGGCAGCTTCATTCATTTCTACCATAAAAGTTGATTCTCCCAAAGAAATATTATCCGAAGCACCTACTCGAGTAAAAATTTTATCGACACAACCAATATTTGCTTCCTCTGCAGGCACAAAGCTTCCTATTTGAGCCATTAATACAATCAACGCAGTTTGTCTAAGCAAGGCTGATTTACCCGCCATATTAGGGCCCGTAATAATAATCACCTGCTGGTTTTCATTATCCAAATGAACATCGTTAGCAATGTACTTTTCACCGATAGGCAATTGCGTTTCGATAACCGGATGCCTTCCCTGTTTAATATCAATCACTTCAGAATCGTTGATCACAGGACAATTGTAGTTGTTTTCTTTTGCCAATTTCGAGAAAGACAACAAACAATCCAAACGGCCAATCATAGCAGCATTTAATTGAATGGTCGAAATATAATCGGCAATTCCTAGAACCAACTCATTGTACAAACGAGTTTCCAGAGCCTGAATTTTTTCTTCGGCTCCTAATATTTTTTCTTCGTATTCTTTTAATTCCTGCGTTATGTATCTTTCTGCACTAACCAAAGTTTGTTTTCTGATCCACTCTTCGGGAACTTTATCTTTATGCGTATTTCGAACCTCTATATAGTATCCGAATACATTATTAAAAGCAATTTTAAGAGAAGTAATTCCCGTTCTTTCCGTCTCGCGAACCTGCATTTGTAAAAGATAATCTTTACCCGAGAAAGATATTTTTCTCAAATCGTCCAGTTCTTCACAAACACCATCAGCAATTACACCACCTTTACTTACCATGTTTGGTGGATCGGCATGAATCTCCTTTTCTATCTTTTCCCGAACTGTTGCACAAGGGTTCAATTGATCACCTATTTTTAGTAAACCTTCGTTTCCACTGTTCAAACAATAATTACGAATTGGATCAATTGCAATTAAAGCATTCTTTAGCTGAACAATCTCTCGAGGACTAACTCTCCCCACCGCAACCTTAGATATGATTCGTTCCAAATCTCCAATTTGTTGAATCTCATCTCCAATTTTAAGAGAAGCTTCATCCTTATTGTAAAAGTGATTCACTACACTTAATCGATCTGTTATGCGAGCAGAATCTTTTAAAGGAAGTGCAATCCATCTTTTTAACAAACGGGCTCCCATAGGAGATAAAGTTTTATCCATAACACCAGATAAAGTACTTGCCCCATCGTTTAGCGCCCCAAACAGCTCTAGATTCCGCACCGTAAATTTATCTAACCAAACGTATCGATCTTCTTCTATCCGCGAAAGCTGGGTAACATGTGCGGCTTGACTATGTTTGGTAATATCTAAATAATGTAAAACTGCACCAGAGGCAATTATCCCATCGTGAAGTGCCTGAACTCCAAAACCCTTTAGCGAGGTTGTCTCAAAATGGCGAAGCAATCTATCATTAGCAGCACTTTCTGTAAAAACCCAATCATCCATGGTGAAAGTGTAAAACTTCCCTCCGAATAATTCATGAAAAATCTTCTCTTTCCCTCTTTGATACAAAACCTCTTTAGGCTGAAAATTCCCAAGCAATTTATCAATGTATTCGAAACTACCCTCTGCAGTTAAAAACTCACCCGTAGAAGCATCAAGAAAGGCAATACCCGCTGATTTCTTCTCCAAATGAATACAAGCTAGAAAATTATTCTCACGATGTTCTAATACATTGTCATTGTACGAAACACCAGGCGTAACCAACTCCACAATCCCTCTTTTTACCAACTTTTTGGTTTTCTTAGGATCTTCTAATTGCTCACAAATTGCCACACGCATACCTGCACGCACCAATTTTGGCAAATAAGTATCGATTGAATGATGTGGAAAACCAGCCAATTCTACATAAGAAGCTGAACCATTAGCTCGTTTGGTTAAGGTAATTCCTAAAATCTCAGAAGCACGAATTGCATCATCAGAAAATGTTTCGTAAAAGTCTCCAACCCTAAAAAGCAAGATTGCATCAGGATGTTTGTCTTTCATCTGATAATATTGCTTCATTAATGGGGTTTCGACGGCTTTTCTTTTTGTTGCCAAGGGTAAAGTATATTTAGAGGTTACTCAATTTCTTTTCTATTTCGAACAAATATAATCATTCCGACTTAGAGAACAGAATATAAAAAGAAGAACAAATCAATAGCTTACTTCAGTCAAAAACCAAACCAGCCTTCACGCTGGCTAACAGGCCCATACGAATAACAACCAACAGTCATAGAAATTCAATTCAGTTCTTTATTTTATAAATCTAATCTTATTTATAGCAGAAAAAAAAGGCAATAATTTATTGTTTTTAACAGCTTTATTCTAAATTTATAGTAAACACAACGCACCTATTTAACGACATATCGATGAAAAACATTCTAATTATTGGCGCAGGCCTTTCCGCAACTAGTTTGATTCAATATTTACTAAAGCATTCCGAAAAACACAATTGGAAAGTAACTGTTGGAGATATGTCTCTAAACTTAGCTAAAAAAAAAATAGGAGATCATCCAAACGGGATCGCTCTTCGTTTTAATTTAAAAGATTTGGAACAAAGATCCGAAGAAATTTCTGCTGCTGATATTGTTGTTAGTATGGTTCCTGCTTCAATGCATATCATCGTTGCAAAAGAATGTTTAAAATACGACAAACATTTACTAACACCTTCTTACGTTTCTCCAGAAATGCAAGAATTACACGAAGATGCTAAAGAAAAAGGGCTTACCTTTTTAAATGAACTTGGTGTTGATCCTGGCTTAGACCATATGTCGGCTATGAAAGTAATTCATGAAATCGAAGATAAAGGAGGTAAAATTCAATCTTTTAAATCTTTTTGTGGTGGATTAGTAGCGCCAGAATGTGATAACAATCCTTGGAATTATAAATTTTCTTGGAATCCAAGAAATGTAGTCGTAGCAGGCCAAGGAACAGCTCAATTCAAAGAGAACAATCATTTTAAATACATTCCGTATAATAAATTATTTTCCACCCTCTCAAAAACCAAGATAGAAGGATATGGCGATTTTGAAGTTTATCCAAATAGAGATTCTCTTCAATATTGTGAATTGTATGGATTAAGCGATATCCCAAGTATCATGAGAGGCACTATGCGCCGTCCTGGTTATTCAGAGGCTTGGAATGTTCTAGTACAATTAGGCTGCACGGATGATAGTTATGAGATGAAAAATTCGCATCAACTTACCTACCTAAACTACTTGTTAAGTTTCTTGCCTGAAAGTGAGAAATCTGTAGAAGAAAGCTTAGCTGATTTTGTACATATCGATGTGCAATCGAGCATTATGGACAAACTAAAATGGCTTGGCCTTTTTTCGGATGAATTGGTTGGAATAAAAAATGCTAGTCCGGCAATGATTTTGCAAAAGATTCTTGAAAAAAAATGGGCTCTTGATCCTAATGATAGGGATCTTCTGGTTATGCAGCATATCTTCGACTTTGAAACTACAGGCCAAAAAAAACGTATTATTTCTTCAATGACTTATGAAGGAAAAGATAAGGAACATACTGCTATGGCCTATACAGTAGGAACACCATTAGCCATAGCTACAAAATTATTGGCCAAAGATTTAATTCAATTGAAAGGCGTTCATATTCCAACATCTCCTGAACTATACAAACCAATTCTTACCGAATTGGAAGCATTAGGAGTTCGTTTTATCGAGGAAGAATTTAATTTGTAAGGAATAAAACTGTAACCAATAGAAATCCATGCGAGTTTTTTATATTTTTGATAAAAATCTATTCAATATACCTATGTCCCAATTTCTGAAACTCACATTCTTAATAGTTGTTCTCACTATTAATTCTTGTGCGGTAAACAATCAATTTTCGAGTAAATGGGAAGAAGATATTAATTTCAACTCAGAAATATATTCTAAAACTGAAGCTGTTTATTACCATCCAGCAGATGCACTAAGTTTAAAAATATTCAACAATAAGCAATATATTGACATTATTCTGGAAACCAATTCAGCCAATACACTTCGAAAAATATACAATTTAGGATTAAGTATTTGGATCGATTCAGAAGGAAAATTACAAAACTCATATGCAATTAACTTTCCAATGCCATCAATATTTCCATATACTACTAAAAGTTTTGAAAATTATTTAAGTCGATTTTCAATGATCGAATTTAATGAGGAGTTACTGGATCGTTTTCAAACTTACGAAGTGTTAAATGCCAAAACAAACGAAAACATCTCAATAAGTACTCTTCAGCCAGATGATAATTTCCAAGTACAACTGCGCACTAAAGAGGAAGTTTTGTTCTCATATCATTTGCGTATTCAGCTTACCGAACTTTTTACTAATAAGATAAATGGATCAGAAAATATTAGCATCGGTATAGCAAGTATTAACGAAGCCAACGAAGAATACTTTTCGACCATGTCGAGTAAAGAATACATCAATAAACGAATGGATAGATTAAAAGCAGGAACTGATCAAAATCCACATGAATTAGCCGAATGGTGGGCTAACTTCAAATTGGTTTTAGAAAAATAATTAAAATTTCAAATAGAAATCCTTTGTGAGCTTAATGTATTCGGGAGAATAAACATGCCTTTGTCCATTTTCTACTCTTAAATCTGCAGCTTGCAAATCACAATCGCGTAAGGAAAATTCTAACAAGTAGCGCTTTGCCGGTTTACCCGGATTTGGCAAAACAGAAACCTTCCTTTTCAGACAAAACCCTGTTAATCGTGCCAAGCGAATAAATAATTCACCCTCTTCAACTGGTAATATTACAGAAAGTGTTCCTGTATCTGAAAGTAGCTTAATTGCTCCTTCTAGCAATTCCTCAAAAGGCAAATGATCTGCATGACGAGCTTGTGTTCTCGATTCTTCCTTTGCATTTAAACCATTCAGAAAATAAGGTGGATTGCTAACAATTGCATCGTATTTTACCTGCTGACCTTTATGAAAATCTTGGAAAGAAGAATGATGCACATTTAATCGATTCGACCATGGTGAATTTTCAAAATTTGAAAACGCTTGGTCATAGGAAGATGCTTCAATTTCCACTGCATCCACTATAACAAAATCATCGGTACGCTGAGCAGCCATAATTGCAATTAAACCCGTACCCGTACCAATGTCTAAAATTCTATTCGTATTCGATACATCGGCCCAAGCTCCTAACAACACACCATCGGTTCCTACTTTCATTGCCGATCCATCCTGATCGATTTGAAATTGCTTGAATTTAAAATAATTATTTGCCATTCTCTTTAAAATTTCTCAAAAGCACCTAAACCAAATAAGGCAAAATCATATTTAATAGGATCCTTAGGATCGAACTTCCTTAGACTCGTAGTAATCTCTTCAACCGCTTGCCAATCGTTTTGTTTACGAGTTAACAGTCCCAATTTTCGCCCAACATTTCCGGTATGCACATCTAATGGAAGAAACAAATCTGCAGCATTTATCTTATTCCACAAACCAAAATCAACGTCTCTATCTTCGTTTCTTACCATCCATCTCAAATACATATTTAAACGTTTTGCAGCTGATTTTTTCAGCACATTAGATATATGTTTCTCACTTCGATCCAAATGTTCTGCCTCAAAAAATACTTTTCGAAAATAAGCCAAGGCCTCTTTTATACTTGATAATTCGCCAATTCCTTTTGCGAAGACATCTTCTAATCCTCCATGATTTTTATAGATATTCTGTAAGGATTTCAGAAAGAAAACACAGTCATCACCATTAAACGTGCGATGCTTAAACTCTTTAAATATATCTAAATCGGATTCTTTTGCATTCAAAATAAAATCCAATGGCTGTTGATCCATTCGATCCATTAACCATTTGGCATTTCGAATAATCGTAGGTCGCTGTCCCCATGCAATACTAGCACTAAGAAAACCTGCAATTTCAATATCTTCCTTTTTTGTAAAGACTCTTGGAATTTGTATTGGGTCGGTTGTGATGAAAGATTCACGATTGTATAAATCGTATTTCTCATCAAGAAATTCTTTCAGTTCGGGAAATGAAAATTTATTCGTTTTCATCGATTAAGCCATCAGATATAATAATTTTTCGGTCAGATAAATCTGCTAACTCAGGATCGTGAGTTACGATCACGAAAGTTTGATTGAATTGATCTCTTAAAGTAAAAAACAATTCGTGTAGTTCTTGTCTGGTTTTAGAGTCCAGATTTCCCGAAGGCTCATCTGCTAATATTACCAAAGGATCGTTAATCAAGGCTCTGGCAACTGCTACCCTTTGCTTTTCGCCACCAGATAATTCGGATGGTTTGTGCTCCATTCGATGTCCCAGATTGAGCATTTCTAACAATTCTTTTGCACGAGTAGTTGCCTCTGATTTAGATTTTTTTGCAATAAAGGCAGGAATACATACATTCTCTAAAGCTGTAAATTCAGGCAACAAATGATGAAATTGAAAAACAAAACCAATGTTCTCATTTCGAAATGCCGATAATTCTTTCTCATTAAAAGAAGTAATATCAACACCGTCAAAAGCAACTTTTCCTGAATCTGCTCGATCCAAGGTTCCTAAGATTTGCAGTAAGGTAGTTTTACCAGCACCACTCGCACCAACAACCGAAACAATTTCTCCTTTTGCGATATTTAAATCAATTCCCTTTAAAACATCGACGGTTCCAAAGCTTTTTTTGATTTGATCTGCAGCTATCATATCCATTTAGTTACTTCGTGAATACTGTATATATATAAATCAGGTAAACCGATAGAAGTAAAAATCCTTTCCATCGATGAAGTTTCCCCTTTCGCAAAGGCAAAATCAATAAAAACAAAAGAAACGAAATTCCTAGCATGATTAATATATCAAAAGAAATAATCGGCTGACTAATAAAAATATTTTTAATAATGGAAGTTACTCCCAATACACCCAGAATATTGAATATGTTTGAACCAATAATATTTCCTATCGAAATATCCATTTCCTTTTTGTAGGCAGCTACCGCAGAAGTAGCCAACTCGGGAACAGATGTTCCAAATGCGACTAAAGTCAATCCTACAACTCGTTCACTAACGCCAAAATCTAAAGCAATATTTTTAGCACTATCAACGAGTAAATTTGCACCAAAATACAAACCAATCGACGCTGCAATAATTAATAGCACAGCAACAAGTATTGAATGTTTTGCATCTTTAAATTCGCTTGCTAATCCTCTGCTCTCTTTTCTTGAATTCCAAATGGTCCAAACCATAAACAGAATCAAAAGAATTACAAAGATGATTCCTTCGTAATATTCTAATTGCTGATTCAAAATAAAAAGGTAAAAAAGGATAGATGCACCCATCATAAAGGGCCAATCGAATTTTATGGAATTACTTCGAACCGGCAATGGCATTAAAATAGCTGTAAAGCCAAGAACAAGAGCAATATTTGCAATATTAGAACCAATAACATTTCCAATAGCAATATCTGGGCTACCGTGTAAAGCCGCATCTAAACTTACAAACAATTCTGGTGCAGACGTTCCAAGTGAAACTACCGTAACACCAACTACAAGTGTTGAAACTTTAAAATGTGAAGATAGCGCTACACCACCTTTCACTAATAAATCTCCGCTATATAAAAGAATAACGAAACCTATAAAC
>JADGFH010001013.1 GCA_016743925.1 Labilibaculum sp. | reverse complement strand
ACATAGATACGAGCAACTGCCGATTTTCTACGTCCAATAGCATTAATAACTTCCATACCTATTATTTAATAGTGTTTAAATCTAATTTCTTTGGATTTTGAGCCTCATGTTTGTGCTCAGGTCCTACATTTACATATAGGTTTGTGTAAAGAGTTCTTCCCAAACGATTCTTTGGAAGCATACCTTTGACAGCCTTCTCAATTAATCTTTCTGGGTGTTTCGCCATAAGATCAGCTGGAGTTTTAATTCTTTGTCCACCTGGGTGTCCTGTGTAAGAAAAATACTTTCTGTCTGTCATTTTATTTCCAGTCATACGTATTTTCTCTGCATTGATAATGATCACGTTGTCTCCACAGTCAACGTGAGGAGTGTAATTAGGCTTGTATTTACCTCTAATTAGCTTTGCTACTTTAGAGCTAAGTCTACCTAACACCTGATCTGCTGCATCAATAACAATCCATTCTTTATTAACGGTTGCTTTGTTTGCAGAAACTGTTTTGTAACTTAATGTATCCACGGTTAAAAACTTTTAATAATTAATACTTTAATACAATTATTCCAATTTGGCTTGCAAAAGTACAAGAATCCTATAAATACACCAATTTTTTAGTCGATTAATTGACAAATACTTGACCTGATGTGGATAATCGGGGTAAAGTGGAGTAGGTAAAGTCAGTCAAAAAATCAAATTGATATATTTCCCAATAATGAATCCTTTACTTGCTAAGGGTAGTAGAATCAAGTTGTTGGGGTAGGGAATCTTCACATGTAAGCCCATCGTCACAATTTCTCTGCAAAATTAGAAAATAAATTCAGTTTAAAGCTCATTTTTAGTCATTTTTTTACAAAGATTTCTATATGGATGATTTGATATGCAGTTAGTAAGGATTGTTTACATTTTTTTATACTAAATTAGGTTTGTTTTGAAGCAACGTTTAAAAAGAACATTTTTCCAGCGAGATATAAGGCTTGCGGCCGATGAGCTAATAGGGAAACTAATTGTAAGGAAATTTGGGGAGGGAGAGATTGGGTCTTTTCGAATTACTGAAATTGAGATATATATAGGCGAAGAGGATTTAGCTTGTCATGCAGCTAAAGGAAGAACCAAACGAACCGAAGTAATGTATCTAAACGGCGGGTTGGTGTATGTATATCTTATATATGGAATGTATTGGATGTTTAATATTGTATGTGGACCAGAAGAAAATCCTCAAGCTATATTAGTTCGGTCTGTTAAAAATATTGAAGGCCCTGGTAGATTAGGCCGAAAATTGAAGCTTGACGAGAGATTCTATGGTGAAGATCTAGAAATATCAGACAGAATATGGATTGAAGATGATGGCAAGCGATACAACTATTCCAAGCATGCCAGAATAAATATTGATTACGCTGATGAAATATGGAAGAATAAAGCTTATCGATTTAGAATTGTAGATTAGTTCCACTTAAGATATTTGAGAAAGAAATCTCCGTTTATTCTTAAATAGATTGATGTGGCAAAATTTTCAACGGAGTTAGTTAGATCATAGTAAACATCTAATTTTCCACCAATGTGAATTCCTTTTGTTACTTTATGCTCATAGTAATAGTTAAGCGTAACTAGTTCTTTTCTAGTTTCTGCGTAGTTTTTACTGGTAATTACTCTTGTTTGAAATAATTCTGATCCTCTTGAAGATGCAAATTTATATGCATTCCAATATCCTACACTAAGGCGAGATTTTTTAGTGTTAAGATTAAGCTGTGGGTAGAAAGCATGTCCTTTGTCATAGGTGAATTCTTTCTGGGATGAATTATCAGAGAAATAATAAGCCATTGTTTTAATGCTCAATGATTTTATTTTGGAGTTTTCAATTTTGTGAACGAACTCCAAACCAGATGCAAAATTCCCAATGGTTTGTACCGATCCGTCAGAACTATCAATTTCACCACCGCGATGGGCAAACATGATTTCCACTGGAATGGATAAAGTGTTTTTAATAGCATTTGAATTTAATTTCCAACGACCAGTTAAGCCGAATGTAAATTTTTCCTGAAAAGGATCGTTCTCAAGAATAAACTGTTCCCAATTAATC